>NZ_JBHYUU010000128.1:0-24910 GCF_042749955.1 Kitasatospora sp. NPDC059462
CGGGGGGGGTGGTCGCGGGGGGGTCTCCCGCCTGGGGGGTGCGCGGGGGGGGCCCGGGGGGCCTTTTCTTGCGGCGGGTGGGGGGGGGCCGGCCCCCCGGGCCGGGGCCCCCCCCCCGCCCCTGTCCCGAGGAGCACCTCATGGCTGGTCTCATCCGCAGGAACTTCGACACCGATCCCGACGAGGTCCGCCCGTTCGAGGCGGACAAGGGCGAGATGCGCCTGGTCCACCTGGACGGCGGGGGCGTCGGACGGGCGGTGTTCCAGCCCGGCTGGCAGTGGTCCCAGCACGTCAAGCCGATCGCCGGAACGAACAGCTGCCAGGCCTCCCACGCCGGCTACGTCCTCTCCGGACGGCTGAAGGTCGTCATGGACGACGGCGAGGAGGACGAGTTCGGTCCCGGCGACTTCATGCTCTGCGAGCCCGGCCACGACGCCTGGGTGGTCGGCGACGAGCCGGCCGTCGTCCTGGACTGGCAGGGCTACGTCGACTACGCCAAGCGCTCCTGAGCACCCGGCCGGCGGTGCTCAGCCCCGCCGGACCTCGTGCATGAAGCACCCGAAGTCCACCGCCCGGACGTGCGCCACGGCCACCTGCGGGTCGGCGAGCAACCGTGCCGCGACCGCCTCGGCGGTGTCCGGCTCGACCAGCTCGCCGCCGAGGATGTGCCCGCACCGGTCGTACAGGCGCACCAGCCGCCGGCCGCCGTGGAAGCCCTCCGGCCAGCCCCGGCCCGCCGGACCGGCGCACGGGCCGTCGTGGACGAAGACCGGGCCGGTCTCGTCGTACGGGCCGGGCTCGGCCCCGGTCTCGGCGGCCCAGCGCCGCAGCGGCGCGTAGGAGACCAGGGCGATCCGCTCGCCGGGCCGTGCCCTGGTCAGGCAGCAGCGCAGCGGGGCGCCGCCGGCCCCGTCGACGGAGCGCACCGGCGCACGGCCGGAGTCGTCGCGCACCAGCAGGGCGCGGTGCACGGCGGGGTCGATCGCGTGGACGGTCAGGACGGACGGGGTGGCGGGGGTGGTCGTCATGCCTCCACCCTCCCGGTGCGGAGGCCGGGATTCCGGCGGAAATCGGCCGTCGCGTTCCGTCCCGTCCCCGGCCGTCAGTGCGCGGACGGTGTGCCCGCCCCGCTGCCGCCGGTGGCCCAGGGGTCGGGCCGGCGCGGGTCGATCAGCTCTGCGAGCCGCGTCCCGTCGGCGGCCCAGGCCGCGACGGCCGGGGAGCCGGTGGGCCCGTTCGGTCCGGAGGGCGCCGGGGCGGTGGCGGGGAACACCGCGTAGTAGGCGGTCCAGCCGTCCATCCCGGTGGTGGTGACCAGGGGCGCGACGACCTGCGTGCCCTTGAGCTCGACCACGATCCGGGCCGGGGCCGGGCCCAGGTACATCCCGGTCACCACGGTGCCGCCCTGGTGACCGCTGCTCTGCGCGGTGATGGTGGGCCGGGTGTGGTCGAGGTTGTCGCTGGTGGCGTCGCGGCAGCCGAACGGCGTCTCCCAGGTGCCGGTGGCGCTCACCCACGCCTCGACGCAGGACCCGGTCGCGGTGACGCTCATCCGCATGCCGTCGACGATCGTGACCTGCTCCCCGGGGGCCACCCGCCTGACCGGTGAGTCCGGCGTCCGCCGGGGGCCGGTGGAGGGCTGCCGGGTTCCGGGCGCCTCCGGCGCGACGGGCACGTACGTCGGCGCCGTCGCCGTCGCTCCTCCCGCCGTCGCCCCGCCCGCCGGTGCCCCCGCCGCCACCACCCCGGCCGCCGTCGCCGCCCCGCCCGCCGGCCGGCCGTCGCCCGGGGCCAGCGCCGTACCGCCGGCGATCACCGCCACGGCCAGCACGGCCGCCCCGGTGGCGGCCCGCCGCCGGGCCCGGCGCCGCCGCGCCCCGGCGATCACCGCCGCCGGATCGGGGCCGCCCGTGCCCGGTCCCCGCTCCCCCCGCTTGAGCAGTTCGTCGAGCCGCCGCTCGAAAGCCGTGTCGTCGCTCATACCGCCACCTCGATGTCGCTCGGGTCGTGGCCCGCCGGACCGCCGGTGCGGTCGGCGAGCTCGGGCCGTGCGCGCAGCTTCGACAGCGCCCGGTGCAGGGTCGACTTGACCGTCCCGGGCGCGATGCCCAGTTCGGCGGCGGTCTGCGCCTCGCTCAGGTCCGCGTAGTACCGCAGCACCACCACCGCCCGCTCGCGCCGGGTGAGGGCGGCCAGCGCCTGGTGCAGCAGCGCCCGCTGGGCCTGCTGCTCGGCGAAGTCCGCCGGCCCCGGCCGGTCGGGTGCGCGGTCGGTGGGCAGCTCACGGTTGCGCAGCCGCCGCCACCAGTCGCGGTGCTGGTTGACGACGATCCGCCGCACGTAGGCGGCCGGGTCGTCCGCGTTCGCGGTGATCCGGGGCCAGTGCAGGTAGGCGCGTTCCAGCGCGGACTGCACGATGTCCCCGGCCCGGTGCGGGTCGCCGGTCAGCAGTTCGGCCAGCCTGGTCAGCCGGGGTCCGGCGCCGACGACGAACGCGCTGAACTCGGCGTCCAGGCGCTCTCTCTGCTCGCGTTTCACACCCCCCTGACTCCTCGGGGCGCGGGGGAGGTTCTGTCCTCCCGGGCGGAAATCGCGGGGTGCCCCCGGCGGGCGTCAGATCGCGCTGCCGGCCTTCCAGTCGGCCCAGCCCATGTTCCAGCCGTTGAGGCCGTTGGACGGCGCGACGGTCTTGTCGCCGGAGTTCACGACCTCGACCACATCGCCGATCATCGAGCTCTTGAAGAACTTGTAGCCGTCCGCGCCGGCGTCCTGGCCGCCCTTGACGTCCCGCAGGCCGACGCAGCCGTGGCTGGTGTTCTGGCTGCCGAAGATCGACGGCGGGGACCAGTAGTTGCCGTGGATGAAGGTGCCGGAGGTGCTGAGCCGCATCGCGTGCGGCACGTCCGGGATGTCGTACTCGCTGCCGAGGCCGACGGTCTGCGAGTTCATCCGGGTCTGCTGGTACTGCTCGGTGATCACCATCCTGCCGCCCCAGGTGCGGTACTCCGGCGAGCCGCCGGAGATCGCGTAGACGGCGCTGACCTGGCCGTCCGTGGTGACGGTGAGCTTCTTGGTGGCGAGGTCGGCGACGCTGGTCTGCGCCCGGCCGATGGTGAAGCGGACGTCCTTGGACTGGGTGCCGTAGACGCCCTTGGCGCCCTGGACGTCCTTCAGCCGGAGCTTCACGGTCACCTTGGTGCCCTTGGCCCAGTACTCCCGCGGCCGGAAGTCGAGGCGGGTGCTGGAGAACCAGTGCCCGACGATCTCGACGCCCGGCTCGGCTATCACGGTGATCGCCTGCTGGACGGCCTTGCGGTCGGTGACCGGCTTGCTGAAGTTGATCGAGACCGGCATGCCGACGCCGACGACCGAGCCGTCCTCGGGGGTGAAGTAGCCGACGAAGGTGTTGGCCGGGGTCGCCGTGGTGAAGACGGCGTTGGCGTCGGCCTCCAGCTTCTCCTTGTCGAAGGCGACCGCGGACACCGTGTACTTGGTGCCGCTGGCCGGGGCGGCGGCGGAGGTCCAGACGGTGCCGTCGGCGGACAGCTCGCCGGCCAGCGCCTTGCCGGTGGAGTCGGTGACCTTGACCGTGGTGAGGGCGCCGCCCGCGACGGCGACCCGGACCGGCTCGCTGAAGCTGGCGGCGGTGGCGCCGTCGGCCGGGGTGACGGTGATCACGGCGGTCGAGGTCTTCGGGGTGGGGGTGCTGGTGGCGCTGGGCGTGGGCTGCGCGCTGCCGGTGGCCGCCCCACCGGTGCCGCCGCCGGTGCCGGTGGAGCCGGTGTCCGTGCCGCCGGTCCCGCCGCTGCCGCCGGCGCCGTTGTCGGCGCTCTTGCTGTCGTTGCAGGCCGCGAGCAGCAGGACCGGGGCGCCGATCAGGCCCGCCAGTACGCCGCGCCGGCTCCAGTTGCTCCCGGCCGCTCGGCCCTGACCTTCCCGTGCCGTCACGTCGCCCACTCCCTGTTGATCATCCGGGCTTTACGGATACAGAAACGCAATCCGTGCGTTCACGGTTCCATCACCAACGGCTTGCGATCGTACGAGAATCCGAAAGTCGGCGCCAAATATGGACAAAAGCCCGGCCCGCGGACCGCGGACCGGGCATGCACGGGCTGTGACGGGCGCGCCCTACTCGGCGGACTCCTCCACCGCGTACTCGTCCCACTCGCCGCCCTCCGGGTCGAAGTCGGTCTTCGCCGACTCCCAGGTCGCCGAGGCCAGCTCGACCCCCGGGACGTCGCCGAGCAGCGCCACCGGGTCGATGAAGTGGGCGAGCGAGCCCGACGGGTCCACCTCGATGGCCTCGACGGACTGCGCGCGCTCCTCGTCGTCGAGGTACTCGTCGCCGGCCACCTGCTGCAGGGCCGCCGCCTTGAGGGCGCCCTCGTCGGTGATCTCGGCGATGAGCTCGATGCTGAGCCGGACGTAGCGCGGGCTGTCCTGGCCGGTCGTGTCAGTGCTGGTCATGACAGTGAGACTACGGGAACGAGCCGGTGCGCAGGCACGGAAGACGGGAGGGGCCGGCCCTCCGCGTGGAGGACCGGCCCCGCCGCCTCCGCCGGACTCCCCCACCCGGGAGCCGCGGAGACGCGCCAAGCGGCGCGGGTCGCCCGGAGAGCCGCCACACCCTGGCAGCCGGCCGGAGCCGGGCAGGGGCGGGACGACGGCGCCTCCGCGGGCAGGGGCACCAGCGGCCGGGTCAGGACCGACCGTCGGGCCCGAGACGGACCGCGCCGCCGGGGAGCCGCTCCCGGTCGGTCACCGCCGTCTCGCTCGGCGTCTTGCCGTGAGCACAACGATGCCGCAGCCGTGTTAAGCCCGTGCTGCACGGAGATGACGCCGGTGTACCAGTTCGCCCGGAAACGGAAGCCCGCGCCCCGCGGGCCCCCCGGCCGCCGGATCGGGGGCGGCGGCCGGTCCGGACCCGGCGCCCGGCCTCAGTGCCCGGCCTCAGTGCCCGGCGCGGCTGCCGGTCAGGAAGCCCAGCAGGTCCTGGCGGGTGACGATGCCCTGCGGCTTGCCCTCCACCAGCACCACCGCGGCGTCGGCCTTCTCCAGCACCGCCATCAGGTTGGTGACGGTCTCGCCCGAGCCGACCACCGGCAGCGGCTTGGACATCACCTTGTCCAGGGTGTCGGTCAGCTGGATGTCGCCCGCGAAGACGCCCTCCAGCAGCAGCTTCTCCACCACCGAGCCGATCACCTCGCCGGCCATGATGTCCGGGTGGCCGGCGCCCGGCGAGACCACCGGCATCTGCGAGACGCCGTACTCGCGCAGCACCCGGACCGCCTCGGAGACCGTCTCGTTGGGGTGCATGTGGACGAACTGCGGAATGCCCTCGTGCTCGATGGCGTCCTTGCGGGCCAGCACCTCGCCGATGTGCGCCTCGTCGGTGGCGGACGGCAGGAAGCCGTAGTCGGCCATCCAGTCGTCGTTGAAGATCTTCGACAGGTAGCCGCGGCCGCCGTCCGGCAGCAGCACCACGACGACGTCGTCCGGGCCGAGCCCGCGGGCCACCTCCAGCGCGGCGACGACCGCCATGCCGCAGGAGCCGCCGACCAGCAGGCCCTCCTCCTTGGCCAGGCGGCGGGTCATCTGGAAGGAGTCCTTGTCGGAGACGGCGACGATGCCGTCCGCGACGGTGCGGTCGTAGGCGGTCGGCCAGAAGTCCTCACCGACGCCCTCGACCAGGTACGGCCGGCCGGTGCCGCCCGAGTAGACCGAGCCCTCCGGGTCGGCGCCGATCACCTGGACCTTGCCGCCGGAGACCTCCTTCAGGTAGTTGCCGGTGCCGGAGATGGTGCCGCCGGTGCCGACGCCCGCCACGAAGTGGGTGATCCGGCCCTCGGTCTGCTCCCACAGCTCGGGACCGGTGGAGTGGTAGTGCGAGGCCGGGTTGTCCGGGTTGGAGTACTGGTCCGGCTTCCAGGCGTTCGGGGTCTCCCGGACCAGGCGGTCGGAGACGTTGTAGTACGAGTCCGGGTGCTCGGGGGCGACGGCGGTCGGACAGACGACCACCTCGGCGCCGTAGGCGCGCAGCGTGTTGATCTTGTCGGTGGAGACCTTGTCCGGGCAGACGAAGATGCACTTGTAGCCCTTCTGCTGGGCCACGATCGCCAGGCCGACACCCGTGTTGCCGGAGGTCGGCTCGACGATGGTGCCCCCGGGCTTGAGCGCGCCGGAGGCCTCGGCGGCCTCGATCATGCGCATCGCGATGCGGTCCTTCACCGAGCCACCGGGGTTGAAGTACTCGACCTTGGCGAGCACCGTCGCGCTGATCCCCTCGGTGACCTTGTTCAGCTTGACCAGCGGCGTGTTGCCGACCAGGTCGATGATCGAGTTGTGGTACCGCACGGGGGTCCTCCCGGTCTGTGGGCATGCAGTGGCTTTCGGTACTGCAAAGCCTAGGCCGTACCACGCGCCCCGGAAGGCCCTCGCGCCCCACGAACGGACCACCCCCGTCGTAGGCCGGGCCGATCGCGGGTACTAGGGGTGTACACGCATCGGGAGCGGCCCCCCACGGGGCGGCGCGAGGACGCGAAGGGGGCACCGGATGTCCACGGCACAGGAGTCCCGGGCCCGGGTGGCCCGCAGGATCGCCACCGCGGCGGCGTACGGCGGCGGCGGGCTGGGCGTGCTGGGCGTGGGCCTGGTGGGCCTGCTGCTGACCGAGAGCAAGCTGGCCGTCCAGGCCATCGGCATCCTGGAGGGCGCTCCGCCGAAGGCCGACGGCGTCTACGGCGAGGCCTTCGCCGACACCTCCGCCGCCCCGCAGCCACCGCTGGTGCTGGCCTTCCTCGGCGACTCCACCGCGGCCGGCCTCGGGGTGCTGCGGGCCCGCGAGACGCCGGGCGCGCTGCTCGCCGCCGGGCTCGCCTCGGTCGCCGAGCGTCCGGTGCGGCTGGTCAACGTGGCCTTCAGCGGCGGCCGCTCCGCCGATCTGGCCGGGCAGCTGGACCAGGCCCTGGCGCACCGCCCCGACATCGCCGTGATCATGGTCGGCGCCAATGACGTGACCCGGCACAGCCCGGCCCAGCTCGCGGTGCGCCAGCTCGGCGAGACGGTCGCCGCACTGCGCGCCGCCGGCTGCCAGGTGGTGGTGGGCACCTGCCCGGACCTCGGGACGATCAAGCCGGTCCGCCCGCCGCTGCGCTGGGTGGCCCGCCGGCTGAGCCGTCAGCTGGCCGCCGCGCAGACCATCGCGGTGGTGGAGGCGGGCGGGCGGACGGTCTCGCTCGGCTCGCTGCTCGGTCCGGAGTTCGCGGCCCGGCCGGAGATGTTCGCCGCCGACCGCTACCACCCCTCGGCCCAGGGCTACGCGACGGCCGCGATGGCCGTGCTGCCCTCGGTCTGCGCCGTACTGGACCTCTGGCCGCAGGAGGAGCGGCCGGACGGGACGGTCCCGGGCGAGGCGGTGCTGCCGGTGGCGGTGGCCGCGGCGGCCGCGGCCGGACGGTCCGGCTCCGAGGTGGCGGCGGTCGGCGGCGAGGCCGGCGCGGCCGGACGCTGGGCGCTGCTGCGTCACCGGCTGCGGGTCGGCCTGCCGGGTTCCGGAGCCTTCGCGGAGCCCCCTGCGGAGGGCCGGCCGACCGGCCGGAGCACGTCGGCCAGCTCACACGCCGGAGCGGATGACGCCTGATCTACCAGGCGGTAACTTTCCTCCCGGACGCCTGTCCGCCGCCACTCAGCGAGGAGCCCGTCATGCCCGAAGCCGTCATCGTCAGCGCCGCCCGTTCGCCGATCGGCCGGGCCTTCAAGGGCTCGCTGAAGGACGTCCGCCCGGACGACCTGACCGCGCACATCATCCAGGCCGCCCTGGCCAAGGTGCCGCAGCTGGACCCGCGCGAGATCGACGACCTGATGCTCGGCTGCGGCCTGCCCGGCGGCGAGCAGGGCCACAACCTGGCCCGCATCGTGGCCGTGCAGATGGGCATGGACTACCTGCCCGGCGCCACCATCACCCGCTACTGCTCCTCCTCGCTGCAGACCACGCGGATGGCGCTGCACGCGATCAGGGCCGGCGAGGGCGACGTCTTCGTCTCGGCCGGCGTGGAGACCGTCTCGCGCAGCGTCCACGGCACCTCGGACGGCCTGCCGGGCACCATGAACCCGCTGTTCGACGAGGCCCGGGCGCGCACGGCCGAGCGGGCCGAGAAGGGGACGTGGGGGGCCGACGGGCAGGGGCCGGGCTGGCACGACCCGCGCGAGGACGGGCTGCTGCCGGACGCCTACATCGCGATGGGCCAGACCGCCGAGAACCTGGCCGCGCTCAAGGGCATCACCCGCGCCGAGCAGGACGAGTTCGGCGTGCGCTCGCAGAACCTCGCCGAGGCCGCCATCGAGGCCGGCTTCTGGGAGCGCGAGATCACCCCGGTCACGCTGCCGGACGGCACCGTGGTCAGCCAGGACGACGGCCCGCGCGCGGGCGTCACCCTGGAGGGCGTCTCCGGCCTGAAGCCGGTGTTCCGCCCGGACGGCACGGTGACCGCCGGTAACTGCTGCCCGCTGAACGACGGCGCCGCCGCCCTGGTCATCATGTCCGACACCAAGGCCCGCGAGCTGGGCATCACCCCGCTCGCCCGGGTGGTCTCGACCGGCGTCAGCGCGCTCTCCCCCGAGATCATGGGCTACGGCCCGGTCGAGGCCTCCCGGCAGGCGCTCAAGCGGGCCGGCCTGACCATCGGCGACATCGACCTGGTCGAGATCAACGAGGCCTTCGCCGCCCAGGTGATCCCGTCCTACCGCGACCTCGGCGTGGACCTGGATCGGCTGAACGTCAACGGCGGCGCGATCGCGGTGGGCCACCCCTTCGGCATGACCGGCGCCCGGATCACCACCACCCTGATCAACTCCCTGCAGTGGCACGACAAGCAGTTCGGCCTGGAGACCATGTGCGTCGGCGGCGGCCAGGGCATGGCGATGGTCATCGAGCGACTGAGCTGACCCCGAACGACCCCTGCCACGGCCGGATCCGTCAACCCGGAAGGGTCCAGACCACCCATTTGGAGTGACGCAGCGTAATTGAGGGCCGGATCACACCGAGAGGTCGATCCGGCCCTCTTTCCTGTCATTTCCGGACCGGAAATCGACGGTGCGGAGCGGATCAACTCCGCAGCGTAGAGCGGGACTACCTAACAATTTGGGGACAAGAGCGAAAGTCACCGACAAAGTGGACATTCGCCACTGCAGTGACAGGGCCGGATGCGGCAGTGTGGAGACGTAACCCCGTTCCGCTCCTCGCTAGGAGTACGTTCCGTGAGCGCCGTCTACACCATCCTGCTGCTGATCCTGATCGCCGTGTCGACCGCCGTGCTGCTCCACCTCCGGGGAATCTCCCGTCGGCTGGACGCGCGGGCGACCGCCGCGCCGGCCGTCGACGAGGCGGCGATACGCCGGGCCGTCGCCGACGCGCTGGCCGCCGACCGCGAGCGGGAGATCACCGAGGCCCGGGCGTTCTGGGCCGAGCAGGAGGCCCGTGCGGCCGAGGACGCGCCCCTGTTCGACTCCCCCTTCGCCGGGGTGTTCAACACCACCGACGAGTGGCCGCTCTTCTTCCCCCGCCCGACCGGGCCGAGCGAGGCGGCCGACAACGCGGGCACCATGGATCCGGAGTTCGGCGAGGCGCTGCGCTCGGCGCTGGAGGACCTCATCCAGGAGGGCGGCGCCCGCCCGGCCGAGCCCGAGACCGAGGGCGGCGCCCCGGTGCGCCCCGGCCACCCGACCGGCCACCCGGCCGGCGCCCCGGCCGCCGAGACCGCCGGGGAGGCCCGGGCCCGCCGCGAGGCCGACCTGCTGGCCACCGGTCTGGAGGCCGGGCTGCTGGACGCCGAGCCGGCCGTCGAGGACGCCCCGGCCCCCGCGCCCGACCCGCGCCGCCACCCCTCGCACCCCGACTTCGTCCCCAGCCAGGCGCCGTCCCGGGAGTGGACCGACACCCGGCTGACCGCGCTCGCCGAGGAGGCGACCGCCCTGGTCGACGTCCGCCCCGGCCCGCTCGGCACCCTGGACGTCTACGCCTTCGCCGACGGCACCACGCTCTGCGTGGCCCCGGGCGACCGCGAGGCCGCGTACCGGCTGATCGATGCCGTCCGGGCCGGCGAGAACGTGCGGCTGCTCGGCGGCTCCCGGTTCTCCGGCTCCTACTCGCTGACCTTCTCCACCGACGAGGACACCGTGTACGTGCTCGCCGACCGGGTGGTGGCCAGCATCTGACGCGACCGACGCGCACCGGCCGAGGGGCCGGCCGGATCAAGGGGTTACCGATCCGGCCGGCCCCTCGGCCGTTCGCGTGCCGGGTGGCGGGTGGCGGGCAGCGGGCGCCGGAGGGCCGGAGGGTCAGAGGGTCAGAGGGTCAGAGCGCCGCGGTGGTCTCCGCGAGCCACCCCAGGGCCTGCGCCCGCAGCGCCCGCACCGTCAGCGGCCCGTCCGGCAGCGCCACCGCGGCGTCCGCGGGCAGCGCGGCCAGCGCCGCCGCCAGGTCGTGCCCGACCACCGCGAGCTGGTCGCCGACGGCGAACGCCCCGGCGTCCGGCAGCTCCTGCGACGGCCCGCCGCCCGCACCACCGCCGGCCCCGCCGGCCGGCCGCGCCCCCTCGGCCGCCAGCGCCGCGGCCGCCAGCCGGCGGGCCAGTGCCAGCCCGGCCGCCGCCCGCGAGGGGTGCCCGGGAACGGCGCCCAGCAGCCGGCTCTGCGGCATCGCGCGGAACCGGTCGGCGAGCGCGTCGACGGCTTCCACCAGGGTCTTCTCATCGGGCGTCTCGGACATGCCGCGAGCATACGGGGCCCGGACGCCGAAAGCCGCCGGGCCCCGGAGCGGGTGCTCCGGGGCCCGGCGGCAGTGGTGGCGCGAGGGAGGATCAGTCGTCGCCGCGCAGGATCGCGATCAGCCGCAGCATCTCGACGTAGATCCAGACCAGCGACAGGGTGAGCCCGAAGGCGGCCCGCCAGGACTCCTTCTGCGGGGCGCCGTGCGCGATCGCCTCCTCGATGGCGGCGAAGTCCAGCGAGAGGAAGAACGCGCCGAGGCCGATGCCGACCAGGCCGACCACGATGCCGAGCGGGCCGGAACGCAGCCCCATGTCGGCGCCGAAGACCATCGAGGCCACCAGGTTGACCAGCATCAGCAGCACGAAGCCCATGGCGATCGCGATGCCGATCCGGGTGTAGCGCGGGGTGACCCGGATCCGGCCGGTCTTGTAGGCGATCAGCATCGCCGCGAAGACCGCCGCGGTCCCCAGCACCGCCTGGATCGCGATGCCCGGCCAGATGGTGTTGAACACCTTGGTGATCGCGCCGAGCGCGAAGCCCTCCAGACCCGCGTAGAGCAGGATCAGCGGCGGGCTGACGCTCCGCTTGAAGGAGATCACCATGCCGACCACGAAGGCGATCAGCGAGGCGCCGATGGCCAGGCCGAAGTTCCGGTCCGGCAGGGCGAACCAGGCCAGACCGCCGGCCGCGACCAGGGTCAGCAGCGTCATCGCGGTGCGCGCGACCACGTCGTCGAGCGTCATCCGGCCGGTCGCCAGCGGACCGGCGGACGGCGCGTTGTACATCTCGACGAGCTGCTCGTCGGTCAGCGGCGCCTGGCCCTGCGGCTGCTGGGCGTAGGGGCTGTTGGCGTACGGGTTGTTCCCGTACGGGTTGTTGCCGTAGGGGTTGGTGGCGGTCGGGCCCCCGGCCGGCGGGGTCTGGGTGGTCCCGAAACCCGCGTAGCCGGACTCGCGGGTGAAGGACCCCTCCCGCGAGAAGACCGGGTTGCTGCTTCTCATTGCTCATTCCCTCCGTGGCGGCACTGCACCGCCCGAACCACAAGGGTAATGGCTTGGCAAAGAAATCGGCATCCGCCGCGAGAAGGATTCGGGTGTGACCTCCGGCGGGGACGCCGGAGGGCGTCCCCGCGAGCAAGTACGTGCCCAGAGCCGGACTCGAACCGGCACGGCCTTTCGGCCAAGCAGTTTTAAGCTGCCCGTGTCTGCGTTCCACCATCTGGGCGTCCTGCGGACCCGGCCCCGCGGACGGAGCGGAGAGCATCGCCCAGCCGCCCGTGCGGACCACCCCTGAGCCTAGTCGCCCGGCCTCCCCTTTCGCATGTTCCAAGGCGGGGAAGTTGTCATGTTTCCTTGCCATCTGACGAACAGTTCGTGATTTGGCCACCGAACCCGCCCGATCCGGCCACCGCCCTTCCGCTCAGGGTGGGTGTCATACCGCAGGAGGAGAGCGCCACCTGGGCGTACACCCAGCGGCGGTCAGGCCAACCGTCCGGCGGAGCGACGAGAAACCATGATCATCCGGCGGAGCATGGAGGTACGGCCGGACACCCCTGGAAGGGCCCGGCCGGACGAGCACCCCTGCGCGCCGCGCCCACCCGGCGCGCCCCCTGTCTGCCGAGCCCGAGGAGCACCCCCGTGACCACGTCGACCGCAACCGCCGTCCGCACCGGCCGGGCGGCCGCCCGCGCCACCGGCCTGAACAAGGTCTACGGGGAGGGGGAGACCCGCGTCGTCGCCCTCGACAACGTCAGCGTCACCTTCCCCCAGGGCGAGTTCACCGCGATCATGGGCCCCTCCGGCTCCGGCAAGTCGACCCTCATGCACTGCATGGCCGGCCTCGACACCGTCACCTCCGGCTCCTCCACCATCGGCGACACCGAACTCGTCGGCCTCAAGGACAAGCAGCTCACCCAGCTGCGCCGCGACCACATCGGCTTCATCTTCCAGGCCTTCAACCTGCTGCCCACCCTCACCGCCCTGGAGAACATCACCCTCCCGATGGACATCGCCGGCCGCAAGGCCGACAAGCAGTGGCTCGACAAGGTGGTCGAGACCGTCGGCCTGTCCGGCCGGCTCTCCCACCGCCCCAGCCAGCTCTCCGGCGGCCAGCAGCAGCGCGTCGCCTGCGCCCGCGCCCTGGCCGGCAAGCCCGACATCATCTTCGCCGACGAACCCACCGGCAACCTCGACTCCCGCTCCGGCGCCGAGATCCTCGCCTTCCTGCGCAACTCCGTGCGCGAACTCGGCCAGACCGTCGTCATGGTCACCCACGACCCCGTCGCCGCCTCCTACGCCGACCGCGTCGTCTTCCTCGCCGACGGCCGCATCGTCGACGAACTGACCCACCCGACCGCCGACGCCGTCCTGGACCGCATGCGCCGTTTCGACGCCAAGGGCCGCACCAGCTGACGCCCCGCGCCGGCCGCCCGACCCTTCGCAGACCTCAGGACCCCAGGACACCCCATGTATCGCACCGCACTGCGCAATGTGCTGGCCCACAAGGGCCGACTGCTGATGACGGCGCTGGCCGTCATGCTGGGCACCGCCTTCGTGGCCGGCACCATGGTCTTCTCCGACACCTTCGGCAAGGCCATGCGGGACAACAACTCCAAGAGCTACTCCGACGTGGCGGTCCAGGTCGTCGACACCGCCGCCGGCGCCGGCGCGACGGCCCGGGAGAAGAGCGAGAAGAGCGCGGTCACCCTGACCGACGCCACCGTCCAGCAGCTCGCCGCGCTCCCCGGCACCGCGAGCGCCCGCGGCGTGGTCAGCGGCTTCACCGGTGTCGCCGACAAGGACGGCACCCTGATCGGCCGGCCCTGGACGGCCAGGGGCGCCAACTTCGCCCCCGGTCCGGACGGCAAGGACGCCCGCTACCCGATGGCCGAGGGCCAGGGCCCGAAGAGCGGCAAGGAGATCGCCCTCGACCGCAGGACCGCCGACAAGGGCGGCTACAAGGTCGGCGACACCGTCCGGGTCGGCTCCAACGGCCCGGTCCTGGAGGCGAAGCTCACCGGCATCTTCACCACCGACGACCCGGTGGTGAACTCCGGCGGCACCCTCACCCTGTTCGACCGCGCCACCGCCCAGCAGCTGCTGCTGGAGCCCGGCCGCTACAGCAGCATCGTGCTCGCCGCCAAGCCCGGCACCAACCAGGACGCCCTGCTCTCCGAGGTGACCCAGAAGCTCCACCCGGAGCAGCAGATCGAGGCCCGCACCGGCGCCGACCTGAAGGCGGAGGACGAGCGGCTGATCGAGAAGAGCAGCGAGAGCATCCGCACCATGCTGCTCGCCTTCGCCGCGATCTCGCTGTTCGTCGGCATCTTCATCATCGCCAACACCTTCACCATGCTGGTCGCCCAGCGCACCAAGGAGCTGGCCCTGCTCCGCGCGGTCGGCGCCAGCCGCAAGCAGGTGACCCGCTCGGTGCTGGTCGAGGCGCTCGCCATCGGCACCGTCTCGGCCGCGGCCGGCCTGCTCGCCGGTCTCGGCGTCGGCGCGGGGATGCAGTCCCTGATCGCCTCGCTGGACGACGGCATGCCGACCGGCCCGCTGGTGATCAAGCCGCTGACCGTGGTGGTCACCCTGGTCGTCGGCATCCTGGTCACGGTGCTCTCCGCGCTGCTGCCGGCCGTGCGCGCCGCGCGGATCGCCCCGGTCGCCGCGATGAGCAGCGGTGACCAGCCGGTCAGCCAGAAGTCCCTGGTGGTCCGCAACGTGATCGGCTCGCTGCTGGCCGCCGCCGGCATCGCGCTGATCGCCTTCGGCGCCTCGAAGGGCAACTCCGACGGCCGGATGCCGGTCGCGTTCGGCGCGCTGCTCGCCGTCCTCGGCGTCTTCGTCCTGCTGCCGCTGCTCTCCCGCCCGGTGATCGCCCTGGTCGGCCCGGTCCTCGGCAAGCTGTTCGGCACCCCCGGCAAGCTGGCCCGGCAGAACGCGGTGCGCAACCCGCGCCGCACCGCCGCCACCGCCGCCGCGCTCACCATCGGCCTGACCCTCGTCAGCGGTCTGACGGTGATCGGCGCCTCGGTCGCCGACACCCTGGACCGGACGGTCACCAGCTCGATGAAGGCCGACTACCTGGTCTCCGCGGCCAACGGGATGAGCCTGTCCGACAAGGTCCCGGCCGAGATCGCCAAGGCCCCCGGGGTGGCCGCCTCCTCGCCGCTGACCTCCGTCTACTGGGATCTCAACGGCAAGGGCCGGACGATCACCGGCCTGAACGCCGACAGCCTCGACAAGCTGGTCTCGGTGACGATGAAGAGCGGCTCGATGGCCACCGCCGCCCAGGGGCAGCTGCTGCTCGACGAGGACGCCGCGCAGAAGGCGGGCGTCACCACCGGCTCCAAGGTCGACGTCACCTACGGCGACGGGAGCAAGGGCTCCCTGACCGTCGGCGGCGTCTACGAGAAGGGCGGCCTGCTCGGCGGGGCGCTGCTGGCCAACAGCGAGATCGTCAAGCACGAGCCGCAGCCCTACCTGAACAACGTCCTGGTCAAGGGCACCGGCGGGGAGACCGAGGCGCTCAAGAAGGCGCTCAAGGACGCCACCGGCGCCAACCCGGTGATCGAGGTCAAGTCGCGCCAGGACGTCCGGGACGACTTCAGCCAGACCATCACCTTCGCGCTCAACCTGATGTACGGCCTGCTGGCGATGTCGGTGATCGTCGCGATCCTCGGCGTGATCAACACCCTGGCGATGTCGGTCTTCGAGCGCAAGCGCGAGATCGGCATGCTGCGGGCGATCGGCCTGGACCGCTCCGGCATCAAGCGGATGGTCCGTCTGGAGTCCGTGGTGATCTCGGTCTTCGGCGCCGGCATCGGGGTCCTGCTCGGCTGCTTCATGGCCTGGGCGATCAACGGCACCCTGAAGTCCAGCCTGCAGGGCATGGCCACCGTGGTCCCCTACGGCCAGCTGCTGCTCTTCCTGGTCCTGGCCGGCCTGGTCGGCCTGGTGGCCGCCTTCTGGCCCGCCCGCCGCGCCTCCAAGCTGGACATCCTGGCCAGCATCAAGACGGACTGACCACCGGGTCCTGACACTCGGAAGGCCCCTGCCGGAGGGTTTCGGCAGGGGCCTTCTTCGTACTTCTGTACTCCGCCCGACTCGCACAGCCGGCTGAGCACCACGGAGGTCGTGGTCCGGCAGCACTGCCGGGCGGAGGGCCTCCGACTCATACCCCGGTGCTCCCACACCGGGGTCCGCAGTCGCTTACTTGCTGGCGAGCTCCTTGCCGGCGGCCGGCTCGGCGGCCGCGACGGCGGGCTTGGTGGGGGCCGTGACCTCCTGGATCGGCTGGTACGGGTTCTCCATCTGCGACAGGCCGACCATCTCGCGCTTCAGGAACATGGCGAGGGTCCAGTCGGTGAAGACCCGGACCTTCCGGTTGAAGGTGGGGACCATGGCGCCGTGGTACAGGCGGTGGAACCACCAGGCCGGACGGCCCTTCAGCTTGTACTTGCCGAAGAGGATCGCGACACCCTTGTGCAGGCCGAGGCCGGCGACCGCACCCAGGTTCTTGTGCTTGTACTCCTGCTGCGGGAAGCCGCGCATGCCGGAGATCACGTTGTCGCCGAGGACGGCGGCCTGGCGCACGGCGTGCTGCGCGTTCGGCGGGCACCAGGCGCCCTCGCCGGCGGCGAGGTCCGGCACCTGGGCGTTGTCGCCGGCGGCCCAGACGTAGTCGAAGCCCTGGACCTGGAGGGTCGGCGCGGTGTCGACGTGGCCGCGCGGGCCCAGCGGCAGGCCGAACCGGGCCAGCACCGGGTTCGGCTTCACGCCGGCCGTCCACACGATGGTGGAGGCGTCCATCTCCATGCCGTTCTTCAGCACGACGTGGCCGTCGACGCAGGAGTCCATCGAGGTCTCGATGTAGACCTCGATGTTGCGCTCCTCCAGCTTCTCCTTGGTCCACAGACCGAGGTCCGGGCCCATCTCGGGGAGGATGCGGTTGGCGGCCTCGACCACGACGAAGCGCATGTCGTCACGGCTGACGGTCTTGTAGATCTTGGAGGCGTCGCGCGCCATGTCCTCGATCTCGGCGATCGTCTCGACGCCGGCGAAGCCGCCGCCGATGATGACGAAGGTCAGCGCCTTGCGGCGGACCGCCTCGTCCGTGGTGGACTCGGCCTTGTCCAGCTGCGCCATGACGTGGTTGCGGAGGGCGATGGCCTCCTCCACGGTCTTCATGCCGATGCCGTTCTCGGCCAGACCCGGGATCGGGAAGGTGCGGGAGACCGAACCGGTCGCGACGACCAGGTAGTCGAAGGGCAGCTCGTACGAGTCGCCGGCCGCGGGCTGGATCGTGGCGATCTTGCGCTCGTGGTCCACACCGGTGACCGCACCGGTGAGCACCTCCGCGTTCTTCAGCGCGGTGCGCAGGGGCGCGACGAGGTTGCGGGGCGCGACGTTGCCGCCGGCCGCCTCGGGGAGGAAGGGCAGGTACGTCATGTACGACCGCGGGTCCACGACCGTGACGGTCGCTTCGCCGTAGCGCATCTTCTTGAGGATGCGCATCGCGGCATACAGGCCGACGTAACCACCGCCGACAATGAGGATGCGAGGACGCTCCGTGGTGCTCATATCCGAAAGTATCCAGCACCGCCCGGAGCAGTCTTCGTGAGCCCGCTCACAAGCTTATGGACCCCTTCTGCTACACTGCGCGCCCCCGTTCCGGCCCCCCGCCGGACCCCGCGCGGCCCTCCCGGGCCCCCGGTGCGCACGTCCGTTCGGACGCCCCCGCTGAGCAGCAACGATCCTTGACACGGCCCGGTTCCCGCATGGGATTTCGATTTTCAAACCTCCGGCGGGCCGGAACCTGCGATCCAGCGGTGATCACCCCCGGCGAACCTTCGGTCCCACATATCGGACGGACCGGGCCGCCGAGTACGGCGAAAGACCGGATCCTCATGTGAAGAAATTCACGAACATTCCCGCCCGACCGTCGGCGCGCCCCGGCCCCGGAGCCCCAGGGGGGGCTGCCGGGGCCGGTCGGCGGGTCCTCCGCCTGCTCAGCGGGCGATGCTCCAGGCGATTCCGTCGAGGATGTCGTGCTCGCTGACGACCACCTCGGCGGCGCCGGTGCGCTCCATGATCTCCAGCAGTTCCAGCGCGCCGGCCGCGATCACGTCCACCCGTCCCGGGTGCATCGACGGGATCGCCGCCCGCTCCGCGTGGGTGGCGTGCAGCAGCCGGTCGGCGATCTCGGCGACCCGCTCCCGGGAGATCCGGGAGTGGTGGATCGCCTCCGAGTCGTACCGGGGCAGGTCCAGGGCGATCGCCGAGATGGTGGTGACCGTGCCGGCCAGGCCGACCAGGGTGGCCGCGCCGGTCAGCGGGACGGCCTCGGCGGCCCGGTCCAGCTCCGCCCGCACGTGCGCGCGCGCCTCGGCGATCTGCTCGTCGGACGGCAGCTCGGCGCCGCCGAAGTGCCGCTCGGTCAGCCGGACGCAGCCGATGTCCACCGAGCGCGCCGCCCGGACGTCCTCGTCCCCGAGCACGAACTCGGTCGAGCCGCCGCCCAGGTCGAAGACCAGGTACGGGGCGGGGAACTGACCGCCGGTGAGCTCCTTGGTCGCGCCGACGAAGGACAGGTGCGCCTCCTCCTCGCCGCTGACCACCTCGGGCTCGACGCCCAGGGCCGCCCGCACGCCGTCGACGTACTCGGCGCTGTTCTCGGCGTCCCGGGAGGCACTCGTGGCGACGAAGCGGATCCGCTCCGGGCCCACCCCGAGGTCCGCGATCACCCCGGCGTACTCCCGGCAGGCGGCGAAGGTGCGCTCCAGCGCGTCCGGGTGCAGCCGGCCGGTGCGGTCCACGCCCTGGCCCAGCCGGTTGATGATCATCCGCCGGTCCAGGTCGGTGATCGCCCCGGTCTCCGGGTCGAGGTCGGCGACCAGCAGCCGGATCGAGTTGGTGCCGCAGTCGATCGCGGCGACCCGGGTGGTGGTCACGCCCCGGCCTCCCCCGCCTCGTCCGCCTCCTGCGCGGCCCGCTTGGCGGCGCGCTCGGCGGTCTTCTGCTCCTTGGCCGCGATCACGGCCGCATGGTCCTGCTCCTTGGCCCGGTTGCGGACCACCCGATCGCCGGCGGCCGCGACCTCGGCGGCGGAGACGCAGGGGCCCTTGGCCCACCAGTCCTCCAGCATGCCGATCGCCTCGTCGCCGAGCGGGTTGACGCCCTCGCCGGCCGCCAGCGAGTGGCCGACCAGCACGTGCAGGCACTTGACCCGGTCCGGCATGCCGCCGGCGCTCGGGAAGCCCTCCAGCACCTCGATGGCGTCACGGCGGGCGATGTAGTCCTCGTGCGCCTTCTGGTACGCCGCGGCCAGCTCCGGGTCCTCGGCGAGCCGGGCGCTCTGCTCCTTCATCACGCCGTCCGCCTCCAGGGTGCCGATCAGCGAGGCGGCCTTGGGGCAGGTCAGGTAGTAGAGCGTCGGGAACGGCGTGCCGTCCCGCAGGCGGGGGGCCGTCTCCACGACGTCCGGGTTGCCGCACGGGCAGCGGTGGGCCACGGCGCGCAGGCCGCGCGGGACCCGGCCGAGCTGTGCGGCGATCGCCGCGACGTCCTCGTCGGAGACGGTGGGGTGGTTCTCAGTGGTCATGGGAGGAGCTGTCTCCAGCGGGGGCGGGGGCGGGTGGTGAGGGTGGGGCGGACTGCCCCGGGGCGGCGGGGGCCGCCGGCGCGGCGGCGGCGTCCACGGAGTCCCAGACGCTGGCGTACCAGGGCCGGGCCGCCTTGGCCGGCGCGGCCGCCGGGCCCGCCGCGGGCGGCGGTGCGCCCAGCGCGGACTTCCCGGCGTCCTTGGCCGCCGGGTCCACCGCGATGTACGGGGTCTCCCCCGGCATCGCGTAGTGCAGCCGGGTGCGGGCCTGCGCCTTGACGTACTCCGGGTCCTGCCAGCGGGCCTTCTCCCGGCGCAGCTGCTCGACCTGCTGCCGGGCGTGCTCGGCCCGGGCGCGCTGCGCCGAGATCTCCGAGCGCTGGGAGACGAACTGCCGGGTCGGGTAGGCCAGGATCGCCACCAGTGAGCAGAGCACCAGCACGAGGACGGTCGCCCGGCTCGTGAACCGGGGCCGGGCCGCCAAGCCCGGGATCCTCCAGCCTGCCATCTCCGGTGTCCCCCTCCTGCTCCTGGTCCGCTCCTGGTCGCGACGGTGCCCCGCCGTCCACCCTACGGGGTGAACGGCGGGGCACCGGTCAGGCGTGCGCTACCGGGACGTCCCGGCGTCGACGGCCGGGGCGCCGCCGGGCGGGCTCAGCCCTCGTGCTTGAACCGCGGGAAGGCGCCGCGGCCGGCGTACTCGGCGGCGTCGTCGAGGATCTCCTCGATGCGCAGCAGCTGGTTGTACTTGGCGACGCGCTCGGAGCGGGCCGGGGCGCCGGTCTTGATCTGGCCGCAGTTGGTGGCGACGGCGAGGTCGGCGATGGTGACGTCCTCGGTCTCGCCGGAGCGGTGCGACATCATGCAGCGGTAGCCGTTGCGCTGGGCCAGCTCGACGGCGTCCAGGGTCTCGGTCAGCGAGCCGATCTGGTTGACCTTCACCAGCAGCGCGTTGGCGGTGCCGGTCTCGATGCCGCGGGCCAGGCGGGCCGGGTTGGTGACGAACAGGTCGTCGCCGACCAGCTGGACCTTGTCGCCCAGCTTCTCGGTCATGGCCTTCCAGCCGTCCCAGTCCGACTCGTCCAGCGGGTCCTCGATGGAGACCAGCGGGTAGGCGTCGACCAGGCCGGCGTAGTACTCGATGAGCTCGGCGGAGGTGAGCGCCTTGCCCTCGAACTGGTAGGCACCGTCCTCGTAGAACTCGGAGGAGGCGACGTCCAGGGCGAGCGCGACGTCCTTGCCCGGCACGTAGCCGGCCTTCTGGATGGCCTCGACGATGAGGTCCAGGGCCTCGCGGTTGGAGTCCAGGTTCGGGGCGAAGCCGCCCTCGTCGCCCAGGCCGGTCGACAGACCGCGCTCCTTCAGCACGCCCTTGAGGGTGTGGTAGACCTCGACGCCCCAGCGGACGGCCTCGGAGAAGGACTCCGCGCCGATCGGGGCGATCATGAACTCCTGGATGTCGACGTTGGAGTCCGCGTGCGAGCCGCCGTTGAGGATGTTCATCATCGGGACCGGCAGGACGTGGGCGTTCGGGCCGCCCAGGTAGCGGAACAGCGGCAGGTCGCTGGCCTCGGAGGCGGCGTGCGCGACGGCCAGCGAGACGCCCAGGATGGCGTTGGCGCCGAGCGAGGACTTGTCCGGGGTGGCGTCCAGGTCGAGCATGGCCTGGTCGATCAGGCGCTGCTCGGTGGCGTCGTAGCCGACCAGCTCCGGGCCGATCTGCTCGATGACGGCCAGGACGGCCTTCTCCACGCCCTTGCCGAAGTAGCGGTTCTTGTCACCGTCGCGGAGCTCCAGCGCCTCGAAGGCGCCGGTGGAGGCACCCGACGGGACGGCGGCACGGCCGGTGCTGCCGTCGTCGAGGCCGACCTCGACCTCGACCGTGGGGTTGCCGCGCGAGTCGAGAATCTCACGGGCGACGACGACATCGATGGACGGCACGAGGCATCTCCTAGCGGAAGCAGGTTCGGCTGACGGTGGGTGCTGTCGGCCGGACGATTGCGGAGTCGTTACGACCAGAGCCTAACCGCACGGGCTGTCCGGGCCACGTCGACCTCGGCTCCGTCTCAGCGTGTGGCCCGGCTACCCACCGGTAGTTCACCTGGTTGCCCGACCCGAGGGGGCCGGATGCGGACGAAGGGGGACCGATCGGTCCCCCTTCGTCCCGTGCGGCCGGACCGGCCGTCAGGCGAGGCTCAGCACCTGGCCCGGGACGATCAGGTTCGGGTCGGCGCCGACGGTGCCGCGGTTGCCGTCGTACAGCGCCTGCCAGCCGCCGGAGACGCCCTGGGCGGTGGCGATCCCGGCGAGGGTGTCGCCGGAGCGGACGGTGTAGCCCTGGCCGGCCGGCTGCTGCGCGGCGGGGGCGGCCGGGGCGGCGGCCTGCTGGCCGGCGTACTGCTGGTAGACGCTCTGGTGGCTGGTCCAGTACCAGGCGCCGTTGCTCTGGTACCAGAACACCTTGGCGTCGGCGTCCCAGCCGGCCTTGCCGGAGAAGGCCGGCGACTGCTGCTGCGCCTGCGGGGCCTCCTGCTTGGGCGCGGCGTGCTTCGGCGCGTACTGCTGCGCCTGCGGCTTGGCGGCCTGCTGCTGGACCTGCGGGGCCTGCTGCTTGGGCGCGGCGTGCTTGGGCGCGGCGGGCTTCGCGGTCTCCTGCTGCGGCTTGGCCTCCTGGGCGGCCTGCGGGACCTGCGGCTTCGGGGCGGCCGGCTTGGCGTCCGTCGAGGTGTCGACCGCCGCCGGGGCGCCGCCCTTGCTCAGGCCGGCCTTCTTGGAGCAGACGGGCCAGGCGCCCGGGCCCTGCGAGGCGAGCACCTTCTCGGCGACCGAGATCTGCTGGGCCTTGGAGGCCTGGTTGGCCTGCGGCGCGTAGGCGGTGCCGCCGTACGCCTTCCAGGTGCTGGAGGTGAACTGGAGGCCGCCGTAGAAGCCGTTGCCGGTGTTGATGCTCCAGTTGCCGCCGCTCTCGCACTGGGCGACCGCGTCCCAGGTGGAGACCGGGGCGGCGGAGGCGCCGGTGGCGCTCAGGATCGGCATGGCCAGTCCGACGCCGGCGACACCGGCGACGGCGATGGCCTTCTCGGCCTGGGTACGGCGACGGTGACGACCGGTTCCAACGAACAGCATGAAGGGGTCCCTCTCCGCACGCCTGCGAGGTGAGCTGTCGGGTTCGGACCGGGAGGTGGCCCGGCCGCGCGGAGGCGGCTTCACCCCTAGCCGTGGGAGACGGCGCAAAACCTGGGTCCCCCGCCCCTGCCCAGGGTTCTGGTCGGTTTCCCGTGGCGCGGCGGGCAGGACTCGGCGTTCCGCGCACGGGGCTCGCAGCTGCGAACTCCAGGGAGAGTAGACAGATCTTCAGAGCAATCACAAGCTCATATCGTCGATATCACATGGACATCACGTCATGTGATGGATTGCCTACCAACCGGGGCGGTATGTCCGGATTGAGGGTGGTTCAGACACCCCGGATCCGGGCAACGGAGAGTCTCCGTCAGCGCGTTGTGCCGATGCGTCAGCCCTCGGAGCCGGTCTCCGGAGCCTTGCCGCCGGGCGTTTTCTCCGGCGTGAATTCCACCGGAAGTTCACGGAGTCCACGCATGATCAGACCACCCCGCCAGCGCAGGTCCACCGGGTCCGCGGCGAGTTCGAGGTCCGGCAGCCGGGTCAGCAGGGTGGCCAGCGCGGCCCGCCCCTCCAGCCGTGCCAGCGGGGCGCCGATGCAGTAGTGGATGCCGTGCCCGAAGCCCAGGTGGGGGTTGTCCGTCCGGGCCAGGTCCAGGGTGTTCTCGTCGGCGAACCGCGCCGGGTCCCGGTCCGCCGCGGCGAGCACCACCAGCACCGGGTCGCCGACCGGGATCCCCACCCCGCCGATGGTCAGCGGACTGGTCGCGAACCGCCAGGTGGCCAGCTCCACCGGCCCGTCGTAGCGCAGGAGTTCCTCGATGCCGGTCTCCAGCAGCGCGCTCTCGCCGCGGCCGACCGACTCCTGGAGCAGGGCGCGCTGTCCCGGGTTGCGCAGCAGCGCGTACACGCCGTTTCCGATCAGGTTGACCGTGGTCTCGAAGCCGGCGAACAGCAGGATGAAGGCCATCGCCGCGGCCTCGTTCTCGGTCAGGTGCTCGCCGTGGTCGCTGGCCCGGATCAGCCCCGAGATCAGGTCGTCGCCGAGATCGGCCCGCTTGCGGTGGATCAGCTCCGCCAGGTAGGCGCGCATCCGCTTCACCGCGCGCCCCACGCCGCCGCGCTGACCGCCACCGTGCCGGATCATCATCCCGGCCCAGTCCCGGAAGTCGTCCTGGTCCTCGGCCGGCACCCCGAGCAGGTCGCAGATCGCGTAGATGGGGAGCGGGAACGCGAACTCGTGGATCAGGTCGGCGGACCCGCGCGCGGCGAAGCCGTCGATCAGCCGGTCGGTCAGCTGCTGCACCCGCGGCTCGAAGGCCGCCACCCGGCGCGGTGTGAACGCCTTCGACACCAGCCGCCGCAGCCGGGTGTGGTCCGGCGGGTCGATGTTCAGCAGGTGGGTCATCAGGTCGGCCTGCCGCTCGCCCGGGATGCCGACCCGGCCGGTGCGGTGGGCCTGCTCGCTGTGGTGCACCGGGTTCTTGGAGAGCCGGCTGTCCGCGAGCGCCTGCCGGGCGTCCGCGTACCGGGTGACCAGCCAGGCCTCCACCCCGCTCGGCAGGGTGGTCCGGTGCACCGGTTCGTGCTCGCGCAGCCAGGCGTACGCGGGGTACGGATCGGCGGCGAACTCCCAGGTGAACAGGGGCGGACGGGGGGAGGCGGGCTGAGCTGGCATGGGTCGACGGTATCCCGGGCGTGTCCCGGTCACCGCACGGCGTGCGCACGCCGTGCGCGCGGGCGGCGCGGGACCCGGACGCGGTCCGCCGCGCGCGGCAGGCGTGAGCCTGGTCACCTGAGGGGTAATTCCTGTTGCGGAGGGTCAGGACCTGCCTACGATCCTCCGCAAGATGTCCGTGGGCGCCGGTGCGGAGCCGCCCACAGGGAGGAGCAAGGCCATGCGGGTCACCGGTTCGGTCGTCGTGATCACCGTGCTCGACGGCGGGTCGGGGGCGGACCTCGCCCGGCGGCTCACCGCTGCGGGGGCCGTCGGCGTGCTGATCGCCGACCAGCGGGTCGGGATCGCCGAGGACCTCGCCACCGAGCTCGACCGGCCGGGCTGCCGGGTCGTCGGCGTCTGCGGCGACGTCCGCCGGCCCAGCGACGTCGCCGCGCTGGTCGACACGGCGGAGAAGCACCTGGGGCCGATCGACCTGTTCTGCGTGGCCGGGCCGGACGGCGAGCGGATCGTCCCGCTCGGCGACCTGCCCGACCACCTCGACCTGGAGCGGCTCGCCGAGCTGGTCGCCCTGGTCGGCGAGGCGATCGGCGAGGTGGTCGTCCCGGCGCAGCGGCGGCCGGTGCAGGACGTGGCCGTCGTCTGAGGCGGCCGGCGCAGGACGCCCCGGCCGGCCCGGGCGCCGCCGCCCCGCCGGCCGCTCCGGTCTCTTATAAAAATATACAAACCCACCACACAACAGAA
>NZ_JBHYUU010000129.1:0-24341 GCF_042749955.1 Kitasatospora sp. NPDC059462
GCCCCCCCGCCCGCCGGGGGCGGGGGGGGGGTGGGGGGGGTGCGGGGGGGGGGGGGGGGGCCCCCCCCCGCCCCCCCCCCCCCCCCGCGTCCCTGCGGCCCGGGGCAGCCTCCCCCCGTGGAGGCTGCCTCGTACCGGTGGGGGCCGGGGCACGGCAGGTGCCGGTCCGTCAGAAGCGGTCCCCGGACGAAGGACCGGGCGGCGAAGCGCTCCGGTGGGAAGAACACTGCCCCACCGCCACATGAATGTTCGAGCCCTGCCCGGTGTTGTGAGACACTTCCGTCCGTCTCAGCGCCAGGACCAGGGCTTTGGGACGCCGGGCCGCCGAGGTTTGAGACGCGAGCACGCCCGCCCACGCCCCGAGCGGTACCACCCGTTCCAGCCCGCCGCCCCGCCCGCCTCGCATGTTTGGAAGAGACCGCATGGGTTCCGCCTGGAAGCAGCTGCCGGACGACCTCTCCGCCCCCGCCAGGCGCCTGACGGAGGAACTGCGCGCCGTCAAGGACGCGACCGGGCTCTCGCTCTCCGAACTGGCCGCCCGGACCCACTACAGCCGGGCCTCCTGGGAGCGCTGGCTCAACGGCAAGCGGGTCATCACCGAGCAGGCGCTCGACGCGCTGATCTCGACCGTGGAGTGCGACGGTCCGGCGTTGCGGGCGCTGTGGGACCTGAGCGCGGCGGCGCCGGGGACGGACGCCGGCCCCGCCTCCGCCGACGCCGCCGGGGACGCCAGGGACGCCGGGGACGCGGAGGAGCCGGCGGCGGAGGCCCCGGCGGACGCCGCCGGGCCCGACGCCGCCCGGGGCACCGTGCCGCAGACCGCACCGGAGGCCGCACCGGACGGGCAGCCGGGCAGCGGGGACGGCGCCGGCCGGACGCGGCGGCGCCCGGTGACCCTGGTCGCCGCCTCGGTGGTGGTGGCCCTGCTGCTGGCGCTGCTCGGGCTGCGGCTGCTCTCCTCCTCCGACGAGGGCGACGCCGCGGCGCCGACCGCCGCCACCGTGCCGGCGTCCGCCCCGACCACCCCGGCCACCCCGCCGGTCCCGGTGCCCGCCAACCCCGCCCCGCCGGTCCCGGCCTGCCAGGCGCTCGGCTGTGTCCACAAGGACCCCAAGCCGACCGGCTGCGGCGGGGACGCCCGGACCATGCTGACCACCAACGTCGGCAAGGTCGTCGTCTACCTCCGCTACAGCCAGAAGTGCCAGGCGGCCTGGGCCTCGATCAGCGAGGGCCAGCCCGGCGACCAGGCGACCATCACCACCAGCGCCGGGGAGTCGGAGACCGCGCTGATCCACTGGGGGTACGACAACTACTCGTGGATGGTGAACGCGGCCGATCCGACGGTCACCCTGCAGGTCTGCGGGCAGCGCAAGGAGCCGGAGGGCTCCGCCTGCTCGCCCGCGGTCTCCGACCTGGCCCGGACGGTCGCCTCGACCCCGATCCCGCCCGGCCCGGCCACCCCGCCGGCCACCCCGGCCCAGCCCGTGGACCCCGCCGTACCCGCCGAGCCCGCGCCGACGAGCTGAGCCGGGCGGGGCGGGGGCCGGGCGGATCAGTCGAGGTAGCCCCGGAGCTGGGCGGCGAAGGCGTGGTCGCGCAGCTTCACCAGGGTCTTGGACTCGATCTGGCGGATCCGCTCGCGGGTGACCCCGAAGAGCACCCCGATCTCCTCCAGCGTGCGCGCCCGCCCGTCGTCCAGGCCGTAGCGCAGCTGCACCACCTGGCGCTCACGCTCGCCGAGGGTGGCCAGCACCGCCTCCAGGTGCTGACGCAGCAGCAGGAAGGCGGCGGACTCGGCGGGTGAGGCCGCGTCGGCGTCCTCGATGAGGTCGCCGAGCGCGACGTCGTCCTCCTCGCCGACCGGGGTGTGCAGCGAGATCGGTTCCTGGGCGAGCCGCAGCAGCTCGCGCACCCGCTCCTCGGTGAGCTCCAGGGCGGCCGCGATGTCGGCCGCGACCGGCTCGGTGCCGCGCTCCTGGAGCAGCGAGCGCTGCACCCGCACCACCCGGTTGATCAGCTCGACCACGTGCACCGGCACCCGGATCGTGCGGGCCTGGTCGGCCAGCGCGCGGCTCATCGCCTGGCGGATCCACCAGGTCGCGTAGGTGGAGAACTTGTAGCCGCGGGCGTAGTCGAACTTCTCCACGGCCCGGATCAGCCCGAGGTTGCCCTCCTGGACCAGGTCGAGCAGGGTCAGCCCGCGGCCGACGTAGCGTTTGGCGACGGAGACCACCAGCCGCAGATTGGCCTCGATCAGCCGGCGTTTGGCCAGCCGGCCGGCGGCCGCCAGGGTCTCCAGTTCGCCGGCCAGCGCGCCGGCCGGCCGCGGTTCGCGGTGCAGCCGCTCCTCGGCGAACAGGCCGGCCTCGATCCGGCGGGCCAGTTCGACCTCCTCGGCGGCGGTGAGCAACCGGATCCGGCCGATCTCGCGGAGGTACTGGCGGAGCAGGTCCGCCGCCGGGCCGCCGGGCTCGGCGCCGGGCCGCCCCGGTGCCTCCCCGTCGTCCCCGGTGGTGTCCTCCCCGGCGTCGGGGTGCCCGGCCGGCAGGCCCTGCGCGGGCACCCGGGAGCCGTCCGGGAACGGTGCCCGCGCCCGGCCGTGGTCCTCGGGCTCGGCGGGCGGGTCGGCGGCGGGCTGGGCGGTCGCGGAAAGGCCTCGGTCCACGGGCATCCCCTCTGGGCGGGCGCGACTCTGGCGGACCCGCGCTGAACGGAGACAGGACGTCCTCCAGTGTGCGGCACGCCACACTCCGTGGCCGAGACTCGTGCGCGGACTTTCTGCCGCTACAGCGCGGCGGCGCCGTGGCTGCGGAGCTGGTGCCCGTACTGCTGGAGCGCGAAGAGCTCGCCCTGGACGGCCTGGAGCTCCTCGGGAGCCACCCGGGTGCCGATCCGCTGGAGGTGCGCCCGGACCTCGGCGACCCGCCGGTCCACCGCGTGCAGGCGCAGCGTCACCAGGAAGTTCCCCGCGTAGATCGCGTCGGCCTTGCGGACCGAGCGCACCGGCTCCACGGTGAGCTCGGTGACCAGTGAGCGCACCGTGTCGTCCGGGCAGGCCTCGCGCACCACGCCGGTGAAGTCCGCGACGGTGGTGCCGTACGCGACGCCGCCCGCCCGGCCGATCACCCGGCGCACCTCGGCGTACGGCGGGGTGACGAACTCGTCCTCGCCGTAGTTGTCGAACGCCGGGCTGACCAGCTCCGGGTACTGGAGGGCCAGTTTAAGGGTCTCGCGCTCGACGAACTGGTTCGGGTCCCGCGGATCCAGCCGGAACGCGGGCCGCGCCGGCGCGGCCACCGGGGCCTCGGGGCGGCGCAGCCGGCTCTCGCCGCGCGGGTTCTGCTGGCGCTCGCGGTTCCAGCGGGCGAGCTGGGTGATCCTGCGCACGACGAACTGCTCGTCGCCGGGCGTGACGCCCAGCAGCCCGGCCAGCCGCACGGCGTACCCGTGCCGAACCGAGGCGTCCTTGATCCTGGCGACGATCGGAGCCGCGGCCTCCATCGCCGCGGCCTGCCCCTCCGGGGTCTCCACCCGGTGCTGCGACACGGCCGTGCGGAGCGCGAACTCGAAGAGCGGCACCGAGTTGTCGATCAGGTCGCGGACCGCCTCGTCGCCGCCGGCCAGCCGCAGCTCGCACGGGTCCATGCCGCCGGGGCTGACCGCGATGGAGGTCTTCGCGGCGAACTTCTGGTCGTCCTCGAAGGCGCGCAGCGCGGCCTTCTGGCCGGCGGCGTCGCCGTCGAAGGTGAAGACGGTCTCGCCGCGGTACTGGGAGGTGTCCATCAGCAGCCGGCGGATGATCTTGATGTGGTCCTCGGCGAAGGCGGTGCCGCAGGTGGCGACCGCGGTGGTGACCCCGGCCAGGTGGCAGGCCATCACATCGGTGTAGCCCTCGACCACCACCGCCCGGCCCGACTTGGCGATCTCCTTCTTCGCCAGGTCGATGCCGTAGAGCACGTGCGACTTCTTGTAGATCGGCGTCTCGGGGGTGTTGAGGTACTTGGGCCCGTTGTCGTCCTCGCGCAGCCGCCGGGCGCCGAAGCCGATCACCTCGCCGGCGATGTCGCGGATCGGCCAGACCAGCCGGCCCCGGAACCGGTCGATCAGACCGCCGCGCTGGCCCTGCGAGGCCAGGCCGCCGAGCAGGATCTCCTTGTCCGTGAACCCCTTGCCGCGCAGGTAGCGGACCAGGTGCTCCCAGCCGGCCGGGGCGTAGCCGACGCCGAAGGTCTTCGCGGCCTCCTCGTCGAAGCCCCGCTCGGCCAGGAAGCGGCGGCCGATCTCGGCCTCGGGCGAGGCCAGCTGCTCCTGGTACCAGGCGGCGGCCACCTTGTGCGCCTCCACCAGGCGGGTGCGCTCGCCCTGCTGGTGGCGGGGGCTGTAGCCGCCCTCCTCGTAGCGCAGGGTGATGCCGGCCTGGGCGGCCATCCGCTCGACGGCCT
Organism: Kitasatospora sp. NPDC059462; assembly: GCF_042749955.1. Classification (NCBI taxonomy): domain Bacteria; kingdom Bacillati; phylum Actinomycetota; class Actinomycetes; order Kitasatosporales; family Streptomycetaceae; genus Kitasatospora; species Kitasatospora sp. NPDC059462. The sequence goes on from NZ_JBHYUU010000129.1 coordinate 4,443, forward strand.
CGGCGAAGGTGAAGTGCTCGATCTTCATCAGGAAGGCGATGGTGTCGCCGTTCTCCTGGCAGCCGAAGCAGTGGAAGACGCCCTTGGAGGGGTTGACGTAGAAGGAGGCGGACTTCTCGTCGTGGAAGGGGCAGACGCCCTTGTACTCGCCGCCGCCACCGTTGGTCAGCTGTACGTAGTCGCCGACCACCGCGTCGATCGGCAGTGCGCTCCGCACCGCCTGTACGTCTTCGTCCCTGATCCGCCCGGCCACCCCGGAAGTCTACTGGGGCGGACGGGCCGGACGGCGTGGCCGGACGGCACGGTCGGGCGGCGGCCGGGCGGGGTGGCCGGCCGGCCCGGGTCAGCCGCGGTCGGAGCCGGTCAGCCGGGCGTGCAGGGCCAGGGCGGAGGCGTCGGTGAGGGTGGCGATCTGGTCGATCACCGTGCGCAGCGCGGCCCGGTCGTCCTCCGCCTCCCGGTACATCGCGGCGAAGACCGGGTCGAGCGTTTCGGGGGCGCACCGGCCGAGGGCGTCGGCCAGCTCGGCGATCACGATCCGCTGCCGGGCCCGCAGCTGCGCCTGCTCGTCGCGCTGCATCACGTAGCGGACGGCGACCGCCTTGAGCACCGCGCACTCCAGCCTGACCTCGCGCGGCACCACCAGCTCGGCCGCGTAGCGGGTGAGCCGGCCGGGGCCGTAGCGGGCCCGGGTGGCCTGCTCGGCGGCCAGGCAGAACCGGCCGATCAGCTGGCTGGTGAGGTCCTTGAGCCCGGCGCGGGCGCGGGCGGTGCCGTCGTAGGACTCCGGCCACCACTCCTGGGCGAGCAGCCGGTCCAGGGCGGCGGCCAGTTCCTCGGGCCCGGCGTCCCGGGCGTAGCGCCCGGCGACCTCGAACAGTTCGGCGCGCTCGCCCGGCGCGCGCAGCGCGGCGGGGTCGATGTGACCGGCCTGGAGGCCGTCCTCGACGTCGTGGGTGGAGTAGGCGACGTCGTCGGACCAGTCCATCACGGTGGCCTCGAAGCACCGGCGTCCGGACGGGGAGCCGGCCCGCAGCCAGCGGAAGACCGGCAGGTCGTCGGCGTAGACGCCGTACTTGGGCGAGGCCGGGTCGGCGGGGTGGGCGCCGTGCGTCCACGGGTACTTGGTGGCGGCGTCCAGGGCGGCGCGGGTCAGGTTGAGGCCGACGCACCGGCCCGGCCAGGGGGCCAGCCGGGCGGGGGTCTCGTCCTGCGGGGCGAAGCGCTTGGGTTCCAGCCGGGTCAGGATGCGCAGCGACTGCGCGTTGCCCTCGAAGCCGCCGCAGTCCTGGGCGGCCTGGTCGAGCGCCTCCTCGCCGGTGTGGCCGAACGGCGGGTGGCCGATGTCGTGGGCCAGGCAGGCGGTCTCGACGAGGTCGGGGTCGCAGCCGAGGGCGGCGCCGAGTTCACGGCCGACCTGGGCGCACTCCAGCGAGTGGGTCAGCCGGGTGCGCGGGAAGTCGCTGCGCATCGGGGCGACGACCTGGGTGGTGCCGGCGAGGCGGCGCAGGGCGGCGGAGTGGAGCACACGGGCGCGGTCGCGCTGGAACGCCGTGCGGCCGGGGCGCTTGTCCGGTTCCGGCACCCAGCGGGCCTCGGCGGCGTGATCGTACGGGTTCGGGGGCGGGGCGGCGGTGAGGCGGTGCGCGGTGTCGTCCATATGACCTTCACGGTACGCCGCGGCGGTGACACCGGAGGTGTGCCGCGCGCGACGGCGCGCGGGCCGGGGCGTGAACCCCCGGGTCTGCGCGCCGGGTCCTCGGACGCGCCCCGGCCACGGCCCCCGGGTCAGCCCCGGACGGCCTTGAGAACGGCCTGGGCGGCGCCCTCCTGGCCCTTGGCGTTCGGGTGGATCGCCGCCAGGCCGTGCGCCGGGAACGGCGGTTCCACCCAGCGGGCGCCCTCCCCCGCGCACATGTCGTGGCCGGCCGAGGGCGCCGCGAGGTCCACGAAGACCGCCCCGGCCGCCTCCGCGCGCCGCTTGAGCATGGCGTTGAGCTGCCGCTCCTTCTCCACCAGGAAGCCGAGGTCCCCGCCGGTCAGGGCCGAGCCCAGGACCGGGACGCAGCTCGCCGGGTCGGCGGGCAGCAGCGACGGGTAGCCGACCACGTAGACCCGGGCCTGCGGGGCGCGGCGCCCGATCTCCTTGAGCTGCTGGCCGAGCTTCTCGCCCGCCGCGTCCACCTTGCGCTGCACCTGGTCGCCGCCGTCCGCGGCGGCGTAGGAGTCACGGCACGGCGCGGCGGCGCGGTCCGAGCCGACCAGGCCCTTCAGCGCGTCCACCAGGTTCTCCTTGGCGCACTGGCCGACGACGTCCATGAACCCGGCGTCGTTGCCGCCGATGCCGACGGTCACCAGGCGGGTGGCCGGGGAGAGCGCGTCCAGCTGCGGCGGGTTGCTGCCGTCGTCGGTCTCCTGGGCGCCGGCCAGGTCGCCGGTGCGGGCGCCGCTGCAGCTGACGTCGCGGAACCGCTCCCCGGACAGGCCGAGCGCCTTGGCCACCAGGGAGGGGTAGTTGACCGCCGAACGGGAGCAGCCGCGCGGCTCCGCGGCCTGCTGCGGGCTGATCTTCAGACCCGAGGTGTAGGAGTCGCCGAGCGCCACGTACGGCCCGGTGGGCGTGGGCGTGGGCGTGGGCGTCGGGGTGACGGCGGCGGCGGCCCGCGGCGGCGCGGAGCCGTCCTGGACGGCGGCCGCCACGGTGGCGGAGCCGGCGGAACCGGAGCAGCCGGCGACCAGCACGGCGGCGAGGCCCGCGCCCACCGCGCCGGTGAGCGCGGCGGTCGGGCGTACGGACAGTGGCACGGGATCCCCCCGGGTAGGAGCCGGTGGCGTTCTTCCTACGACGGCCCGTCCCCCGGGCACCGCAGTACCCAACGGACGGGCGCGCCCGATCGCTCCCGCCCGGGGGCGTGGATTTCCGGCCGGGGCGCGCGGCGCCCGCCGCTCCGCCCCCGGCCCGCTACTCCGGACCGCGCTCGTGCTCGGCCAGGAACTGCTCGAAGCGCCGGCCCAGCTCGTCCGCCGACGGCAGGTCCACCGGCTCGGCCAGCAGGCTCTCCCGGCCCTCGGCGCCGGCCACCGCGTCGTACTGGCCCTCCATGCCGCGGATCGCCGACCGCAGCTCGCCGTCGCCCTGCGCCAGCTGCTCCTCGATGTCGGCGTACACCACGTCGACCTTCTCGCGCAGCAGGGTGCCGGGCAGCACCAGGCCGGTCGCGGACTGCACCGCCTCCAGGATCATCACCGCGGCCGCCGGGTACGCCGAGCGCGCCACGTAGTGCGGCACGTGCACGGCGAAGCCCAGCACGTCGTGCCCGGCCTCGGCGAGCCGGAACTCCAGCAGGGCCTGGGCGCTGCCCGGCACCTGGGCCTGTTCGAACCACTGCGGGTAGCCGGCCGCGAGGTCGAGCCGGTTGCCGTGCGGCGTCAGGCCGACCGGGCGGGTGTGCGGCACCCCCATCGGAATGCCGTGGAAGTCCAGGCTCAGCCGGACGCCGAAGCGCTCGACCAGCTCGCGGACGGCGGCGGCGAAGCGCTCCCACTCGACGTCCGGCTCGGGCCCGGTGAGCAGCAGGAACGGCGAACCGGCCGTGTCGTGGACCAGCTGGAGCAGGATCTCCGGCGGCTCGTAGGAGGTCCACCGCTCGCGGTCGAAGACCATCGGGGGGCGGCGGGCCCGGTAGTCCACCAGACGGTCGTGGTCGAAGCGGGCCACCACCTGCGGGGCGCCCGTCTCCAGCAGGTGGGCGACCACCTGGCCGCCCGCCTCGCCGGCGTCCATGAAGCCCTCGAAGTGGTGGAGCAGCACCAGGCCGGCACCGGTGTCCGCCAGCGCGGCCCTCGCCGCGGCCACGGCGGCCACGCCCTGCTGGTCCAGCTCGTACAGCGCCTGGGGATCACGCACCGCTCACCCACACCCCGTTTCTCTCCTCGTCGCGGTCCGCCGTGTCCGCTCCCCCGCGCGTCGGCCCGCGCGAGGGCTCGTGCCCGGCTCTCCTCGTCCAGCGTGCGGGACGCCGCCGGAATTCCCGGCGGGCCGTTCCCGTTGCCCGGGCCGCCCGCGCAGGGCCCCGGCGGGCCGGCCGGACCATGATCGCACCCGGCGGGAAAGCCCCTGGTCAGGGGGGAGCGGAAGGCCGCCGCCGCCCGTCCGGGCGCTGCCGCAGGGGCCATTCGTGTGCCGCGAAGTGACGCACCGCCTTCTGACGGGTATCGTCCTCTCGCTGCCTCGCATCGTCGCGTCGTCGTCACGTCGTCCGTAACGCCGTCGACCACGTCCCGGACCGGTGCTCGGCCAGCCACCCACGACGCATCTTGCCTTCACCTGGCCGCCTGCTTCCCTTCGCGCACTCGTTTCCTCCTCGGCCATCTCGCGGACGCACACTGTCCCCTCGCTCATCCCGCCGGACCGGTCCGTGGACCCGTGTCCGTTCCGGCACCGCGCTGCCCGTCTCCGGGCCGTCGCTCCCCGCTCCGCCCGCCCGGCCTCCGGCGTGCGCGGGCACCGGTGGGCGCACTCCGGAACGGGGCGAACCAGTCATCGCTCGCCCGTGCCGCACCCCGGCACGGGCCAGCGCCCTCCGACCGATGAAGGACCGAAGGTTCCGTGCCCGTACCTGTCATCCTCACCGGCCGCACCGTGCGGCTGGAGCCCCTCGCCGCGCACCACGCCGAGGCCATCGCCAAGGCCGGCGCCGAGGACCGTACGACCTACGCCTTCACCCCCGTCCCGCACGGCCTGGAAGCGGCCCGCGAATACGTCGCCCGCGCCCTGGCCGACCAGGCCGCGGGCAGGTCGCTGCCGTTCGCCACGGTGAACCAGGCCGACGGCCGGGTGGTGGGCTCCACCCGGTTCCTGGAACTCGACTACTGGCAGGGGCCGCTGGTCTGGCCGCCGGTGCCGGGCGTGCCATTCGGCGATCCGGACACCGCCGTCCCGGACGCCGCCGAGATCGGCAACACCTGGCTGTCGCCGCGGGCCCAGGGCACCGGCATCAACACCGAGGCCAAGCTGCTGATGCTCCGGCACGCCTTCGAGGTGTGGGGCGTGCAGCGGATCTCGCTGCGCGCCGACGCCCGCAACCTGCGCTCGCGCACCGCCATCGAGCGACTCGGGGCGACCTCCGAGGGCGTCCGCCGGGCGCACTCGCGCGGGCTGGACGGGGTGGTCCGGTCGACCGCGTTCTACTCGATCCTGGACAGCGAGTGGCCGGCCGTCCGGGACATCATCGAACTGCGGATCGCCGCCGCCACCTCGCCGAGCGCCCCGGATCCGGCGATCAACCAGGAGTGCCTTAGACACGGCGGCGGCGCCGGGCACCTGATCACGGCCTGACCGTCAGGCCCCGGCGGGCTCCCCGCCGGCGGCGGCCCGCAGCAGCCGGGCCGGCAGGCCGCCGTCACCGCCGTCACCGCCGTCCGCGCCGTCCCGCGGCCCGGGCGCGCGGTGCGGGCAGGTCTCGACGACGGGGGCCACCGGGCGCCACCCGTCACGGCCCGGGGCGACGGTCGGTTCCCGGACGGGGTGGCCGTCCGCCCGGCAGATCCGCAGCGTGCCCTCCCGGGTGTGCAGACGCCGGCGGCAGTCCGCCGGCGCGCCGGTCCGCAGCCGCTGCCACTGCGCGTCCGTCCACACCACGTCCGGTACCGGGCACGACCGCGGCACCAGCAACTGCGCGCCGTCCCGGCCCCCGGACACGGCGCCCGGCGCGGGGAACGCCCAGGCGGGCAGCGGCTCGCGGGCGGCCGGCCAGGCGGCGGGAATACCGGCCGTCCCGGTGCGCGCCGCGACCACGCCGCCGGTGATCGCGGCCACGGTGTCGGCGTCCCCGCCGGCGGACACGGCCTCCCGGACCGCCGCCGGGTAGTCGGTGCGCCGGCGGGCCGCGCACCGGAGCGCGTACGGCACGGTGTCGGCGGCGCTGGTCCGGCTGCCGTTGCCGAGGACCCGGGCGGCGCGTTCGGAGCCCGGCTCGGCGAGCAGGGCGACCGCCCGGGCCGGCCCGTCGTGGACGGCGCCGCGCGGGGTGAGGTGGCGGACCTTCTCCAGGAAGCTCTCCGGCGTCATCCGGGTGGTCCTGGCCCGCACCGCGAAGGCGGCGGCCACCGCGACGGCGATCGCGCCGTCCACCGCCTGGGGGTGGGTGTGGGTGATCAGCGCGGACGCGACGGCCGGGCGCACCGCCCGCACCGGGTCGTCCGCGTACGCCGCCCCGGGCGGGGCCACCCGCATCGCGGCGCCGTTGCCGTACGAGCCCCGGCCGTCGAACAGCCCGGCGGCCGGCACCCTCGCGTCGCCGCCCTCCCGGACCAGCCGCAGCAGGCGGTCGGCGGACGGGCCGTAGCCGCGGTCGAAGTCGTGGCGCCGGGCGAAGGCGTGGGTGAGGTCGAACACGTCGATGCCACCGCGCTCGGTGTGCGCGGCGTGCACCGAGCAGGCCATCTCGGTGTCGTCGGTCCACGGCCAGGGGCCGGGCGGGACGGTTCGGGCGTGCAGGTGGGTGCGGGCGGTGGCGGGGACGAAGAACTGGGCGCCGAGGGCGTCGCCGACGGAGAGGCCGTTGAGCGCGTCGAACGCGGGGCCGGTGTGAGGAGTCGTCATCGCGGCCGAGCACAGCCCTCCGCCCGCCCCGCGTCAACCGCGTTTGACCGGGCAGTCCCCCGGCGGGCGATGTTCCGCATACTCCCGATCCGGGCGGGAACCACCCGGGCATGACCCGCGCCGGCTCCCTCGTCGACCCGCTGCTGCTGCTCGGCGCCGACCAGCAGCACATCGCCACCCGCGCCCAGCTGCGCGGGCTCGGCGTGCCGTCCGGCACCATCGCGCACCGGCTGCGGGCCGGCGGGCCCTGGCAGCGGGTGCTGCCCCGGGTGATCTGCCTGCAGACCGGGCGGCTGACGGCGCACCAGCGGCTGCGGGCCGCCGTCGCCTACGCGGGGCCCAAGGGGCTGGCCGCACCGCCCGGCGGCGAGGTGCTGCTCACCGGAGCGGCGGTACTCGCCGACGCCGGGCTCCCCTCGGCCGGCCACCCGGCGGACCTCACCGAGGTGGACGTGCTGATCCCCGCCCGGCGCAAGGTCGCCGACCGGGGGTTCGTGCGGGTCCACCGGGCGAACGGGGCCATGCCCGGCGGCTTCGAGCGCGACGACGGGCTCTGGAGCACCACCGTCGCCCGGGCGCTGGCCGACCTCGCGCCCCGGGAGAGCGGACGGCACCGGTTCCGCGCGCTGTGCGCGGAGGCCGTCCAACGCCGCCACTGCGAACTCGGCGAGCTGCTCGACCAGTTGCTCGCCCGGCCGGACGCCCGCGAGCTGCCCCGGCTGGCCGGGGTGATGGAGGAGCTGATCGCCGGGGTGCGCTCGGTCGTCGAGGGCGAGGCGCGGGACGCGGTGCGCGGGGCCGGGCTGCCCGAGCCGCTCTGGAACCCGGTGCTCCTCCTGGACGGGCGGTTCCTGGCCGTGCCGGACGCCTACTGGCCGCAGGCCTGCGTCGCGCTGGAGATCGACTCCCGGGCCTGGCACCTGCGCCCGGCCGACCACGAACGGAGCCTGACCCGCGCCAACCGGCTGACCGCCGCCGGGCTGCCGGTCGTCCGCACCACCCCCGTCCAGCTGCGCCGTGACCCGGGGCCGGTGCTGCAGGAGCTGGCCGTCCTCCTCGCGGCCGGGCCGCACGGCCCGCATGCCCGGATCAGCTGGCGCCGGGCCCGCTGACCGTCCCGGGCCCCGCCCCCGGTCCTGGTTCCGGTTCTGGTTGTGGTTCCGGTTGTGGTTCCGGTTCCGGTCGGGCAGCCTCGTCCGCAGCCCCGGGGCGCTCAGCAGCGGGCGTCGATCTCCTGGAACGTGCCGTAGTGGTCGGCGGTCCAGTACTGCTCGCCGGAGTCGCCGGTGACCACCCGGCGGGCGCCGCGGTCGCCGGAGCCGGGGGTGACCACGGTGAACTCGTGGTAGTAGCCGGAGGCCTTGCGCGGGAGGCGGCTCTCGCGGTTCTCGAAGACGATGCCGTCCGAGCGGTAGGGGTAGGGGCCGCCCTTGGCGATCAGGCCGAGGGTGTCGAGGGCCTGGCCGGGCAGCGTGGTGCGGCAGACGTCGGCCATCGCCGGGTCGGTCGGCACCCAGCCGGTGGCGGTGCCCGCCGGCGCCGTGCCGGCCGGTGCGGAGGGCTTGGGCGCGCTGGGCTTGGGCGCGCTGGGCTTCGGGGCCGTCGGGGTGCTCGACGCGGCGGCCGGGCCGGTGGAGGTCGCGGCGGCCGTCGGGGTGCCGTCGCCGGTGCCGTCGGACGCGACGTAGCCGACTGCGGCGGCGATCGCGCAGAGCAGCACGGCGAGGACGGTCCACAGGCGGTTCTTGCTGGTCATGGGCTCCAGCTTCGCAGCCGGCGGCCCCGCGCGCGGCCAGCCACACACGTGGCCGCGGCCACATCGGGGCGGCCGGCGTGTCCTGGGCCGTGCCCCGGGGTGCCGTGTTCCGGGTGCCGCGCTTCCCGGGTGCCCCGGGTGTCCCGGGTGTCCCGGGTGTCCCGCACGGAGGCGGACATGCGCACGGCCGGGGCGGGTACGGACGCCGTTGTCCGTTCCCACCCCGGCCGCCTTACGTACGCCGGTTCTCCTGCGCCGAGCTCCGGTGTACGCCCCTCCCCGATGGAGGGGACGCGGTCAGCGGTCCGGCTGTGCCGGGGGGCTCGCAGCCCCCCGGCGTTCAGCGCGAGTCGCTGCCCGCAGACTCGATGGCGGCGCGGCCGGCCTCCAGGCGCGCCACCGGGATCCGGAAGGGGGAGCAGGAGACGTAGTCCAGCCCCACCTCGTGGAAGAAGTGGACCGAGTCCGGGTCGCCGCCGTGCTCGCCGCAGACGCCGAGCTTGAGGTCGGGGCGGGTCGCCCGGCCGGCCTCCACGGCGTGCTTGACCAGCGAGCCGACGCCGTCGCGGTCGATGGTCTCGAACGGCGAGACCCCGAAGATGCCCTTCTCCAGGTAGGCGGTGAAGAAGGAGGCCTCGACGTCGTCGCGGGAGAAGCCCCAGACCGTCTGGGTGAGGTCGTTGGTGCCGAAGGAGAAGAACTCGGCGGCCTCGGCGATCTGGCCGGCCGTGACGGCGGCGCGCGGCAGCTCGATCATGGTGCCCAGCTTGATGTCCAGCTGGACGCCGGTGGAGTGGGCGACCTCGGCGAGCACCCGCTCGCACTCGTCGCGGACCAGCTCCAGCTCCTGGACGGTGCCGACCAGCGGGATCATCACCTCGGGGCGCGGGTCCCCGCCGGCCAGCTTGCGCTCGGCGGCGGCCTCGGCGATGGCGCGGACCTGCATGCCGAACAGACCGGGGATGACCAGGCCGAGGCGCACACCGCGCAGGCCGAGCATCGGGTTCTGCTCGTGCAGCTTGTGCACCGCCTGGAGCAGGCGCAGGTCGTTCTCGTTCGGGTCCTTGCGGGCCTCGGCGAGGGCGACGCGCACCGACAGCTCGGTGATGTCCGGCAGGAACTCGTGCAGCGGCGGGTCGAGCAGGCGGACGGTGACGGGCAGGCCGTCCAGCGCCTGGAAGAGCTCGACGAAGTCGCCCTTCTGCATCGGCAGCAGGGTGGAGAGCGCCTGCTCGCGGTCCTTGTCGTTGTCCGCGAGGATCAGGTGCTCGACCTCCTTGCGGCGCTCCTCGCCGAGGAACATGTGCTCGGTGCGGCACAGGCCGATGCCCTGGGCGCCGTAGCGGCGGGCGCGCGAGCCGTCCTCGGCGTTGTCGGCGTTGGCGCGCACGGCGAGCCGGCGGCGGACGTCGGCGTGCGACATCAGCCGGTGCACGGCCTGGACCAGACCGCCCTGGACGTCGGCGCCGGCGTGCAGGGTGCCCTCGAAGTACTCGACCACCGGGGAGGGCAGCACGGGCACCTCGCCGAGGTAGACCTTGCCGGTGGCACCGTCGATGGAGACGATGTCCCCCTCCTCCAGCACCAGGCCGTCGGCGGTGGTCATCCGGCGGCGCTTGGTGTCGACCTCCAGCTCCTCGGCGCCGCAGACACAGGTCTTGCCCATGCCGCGGGCGACGACGGCGGCGTGCGAGGTCTTGCCGCCGCGCGAGGTGAGGATGCCCTCGGCGGCGATCATGCCGTCCAGGTCGTCCGGGTTGGTCTCGCGGCGGACCAGGATGACCTTCTCACCGGAGCGCGACCACTTCACGGCCGTGTAGGAGTCGAAGACGATCTTGCCGATCGCGGCGCCGGGCGAGGCGGCGAGGCCCCAGGCGATCTGCTTGGACTCGGCGTTCGGGGCGAAGCGCGGGAACATCAGCTGGGAGAGCTGGCCGCCGGTGACCCGCATCAGGGCCTCGTCCAGGTCGATCAGGCCCTGGTCGACCAGCTGGACGGCGATCCGGAAGGCGGCGGCGGCGGTGCGCTTGCCGACCCGGGTCTGCAGCATCCAGAGCTTGCCGCGCTCGATGGTGAACTCGATGTCGCAGAGGTCGCGGTAGTGGTTCTCGAGCGTCTGCATGATCGTCATCAGCTCGTCGTACGACTTCTTGTCGAGCTTCTCCAGCTCGGACAGCGGCAGGGTGTTGCGGATGCCGGCGACGACGTCCTCGCCCTGGGCGTTGGACAGGTAGTCGCCGTAGACGCCCTGGGTGCCGGTGGAGGGGTCGCGGGTGAAGGCGACACCGGTGCCGGAGTCCTCGCCGAGGTTGCCGAAGACCATGGTGCAGATGTTGACCGCGGTGCCCAGGTCGTTCGGGATGCGCTCCTGGCGGCGGTAGAGCCGGGCGCGGTCGCCGTTCCAGGAGTGGAAGACGGCGTGGACGGCGAGGTCCATCTGCTCGCGCGGCTCCTGCGGGAAGGCCCGGCCGGTCTCGCGCTCGACGATGCCCTTGAAGACCTCGACCAGGTGCTTCAGGTCCTCGGCGTCGAGGTCGAGGTCGTTGGTGGTGCCCTTGGCGTGCTTGGCCTCCTCCAGAGCCTCCTCGAACAGCTCGCCGTCGACGCCCAGCACGGTCTTGCCGAACATCTGGACCAGGCGGCGGTAGGAGTCCCAGGCGAAGCGCTCGTTGCCGGACTGCGCGGCCAGACCGGCCACCGAGGCGTCGGAGAGGCCGATGTTCAGGACGGTGTCCATCATGCCGGGCATCGAGAACTTGGCGCCCGAACGCACCGAGACGAGCAGCGGGTCGTCGGCCTGGCCGAGCTTCTTGCCCATCTCCTGCTCAAGGGCGTCCAGGTGGGCGCTGATCTCCTCGTGGAGCGAGGTGGGCTCGCTGCCGGTCTCCAGGAAGACCTTGCAGGCCTCGGTGGTGATGGTGAACCCCGGGGGGACCGGGAGGCCCAGGTTGGTCATCTCGGCCAGGTTCGCGCCCTTACCGCCGAGAAGGTCCTTGAGGTCCTTGTTTCCTTCAGTGAAGGAGTAAACAAACTTCTGCTGGGACGCCACGGGTCGGTCTCCTCGCACACGGTTGCCCTGACGCCGGAGAACATACCCATTTCGAAGGCGCTTCCGCGCCGCCAATAGGGCGTACGTCGTCAGGATCGCCTGGTAACCCGCTAGATCCAATGCACTGAATGGCGTTCACCTCTGGTGGTGAAATCGTCCGGCTGACGCTAGCGAGTGTTCAAGTCTTGAAGGCGGCGAAACCGGAAGATCACATCGCGGGAACGCTCGGTAGTCGCTGACGCTCCGGCCTGACGAACCGGCTTGATTTCCTGCACCCTGAGTGCCCGATCCGCCGCCGCTCCCCTTCGGGAAGCGATCCACCCCCGACTTGTTCATTTCGTCCTGTCGGCCACCTCCGACCGCCAGGGTATGTGGCCAGCGTCACGAGCGCATCTCAGCGTTCGGGCGTAGGGGGCCTCCGCCAGCCGTCGCACTGCGTCCAGGAATGTGTCCGCTCCGTGACATTCCCCTGCCGAAAAGGAGCCCTCTTGGCCAGATTGGCCAAGAGGGCTGGGACGCGGTGGCAGTCAGCCCCGAGGGGTCGTTTTTGCCACTTCGTCAGGTGTCACCCGCCAGAGGTGTCCGATTCGGCATCTTCGCCCGGTCGGGCGCAGTCGTACGGATCGTCCAACCAGCCTTCCGGGAGGACGACCCGGTTGTTGCCGCTGGTCCGCCCGCGCGGGCCGTCCGCGCCGGCCGGCCAGGCCTGGGACTGCTCCACCAGGGCGAGGGTTTCGGCCAGTTCGGCGAGCGAGGAGGAGTTGGCCAGCTTCACCCGCAGCTCCGAGCCCACCGAGAAGCCCTTGGTGTACCAGGCGACGTGCTTGCGGAAGTCGATCACGCCGCGGGCCTCGTCGCCCAGCCACTCGCCGAGCAGCTGCGCGTGCCGGACCATCGCCCGCGCCACATCGGCGAAGGTCGGGCGGGCGTAGTCCACCTCGCCCTCGAAGATCGCCACCAGGTCCTTGAACAGCCACGGCCGGCCCAGGCAGCCACGGCCGACCACCACGCCGTCGCAGCCGGTCTCGCGCATCATCCGCACCGCGTCGTCGGCCGACCAGATGTCCCCGTTGCCGAGCACCGGGATCTCCGCCGGGACGGACTCGCGCAGCCGGGCGATCGCCGACCAGTCGGCGGTGCCGCCGTAGTGCTGGGCGGCGGTGCGGCCGTGCAGGGCGATCGCGGAGACGCCCTCCTCGGCGCCGATCCGGCCGGCGTCCAGATAGGTGAGGTGGTCGTCGTCGATGCCCTTGCGCATCTTCATGGTGACCGGCAGGCCGCCGGCGTTGGACACGGCCTCGCGCAGGATCTCGCGCAGCAGGTTGCGCTTGTACGGCAGCGCCGAGCCGCCGCCCTTGCGGGTCACCTTGGGGACGGGGCAGCCGAAGTTGAGGTCGATGTGGTCGGCGAGGCCCTCGTCGGCGATCATCCGGGCCGCCTTGCCGACGGTCACCGGGTCCACCCCGTACAGCTGGATCGAGCGCGGCTTCTCGCTCGGATCGAAGGTGATCAGCTGCATCGTCTTGGCGTTGCGCTCCACCAGGGCCCGGGTGGTGATCATCTCGGAGACGAAGAGGCCCTTGCCGCCGCTCTGCTCGCGGCACAGGGTGCGGAACGGCGCGTTGGTGATGCCGGCCATCGGCGCCAGCACGACGGGCGGCCAGACCTGCAGCGGGCCGACGGACAGCGGGGCGAACTCGGCTCCGGCGGCGGTCGTGGTCGCCGGCGCGGCGGGTGCGGGGGCGGCGGGTGCGGGGGCGGTCGCGGTGGTGTCGCCGTCGGCGGGGCCGGTCGCGGTGGCGGTCGCGGTGCTCGGCTCGGTGGGTGCGGGCGGGACTGTCATGCGCGGCTGACCTCGGGGACGGTGGATGGGGGACTCTTCATTGTCCCCCACCCGGCCGAGCGGCCCGGGGCTCCGCTCCCGGGGCCCTCGCCGGTTCCCGGGACCGGCCTCCGTTCCCGGGTCGTCAGTCCCCGGCGGGCTCCTCCTTCGCCGACGGGGCCCCGTTCGCCGACGGGGTGCCCTTCGTCGGCGGAGGGTCCTTCATCGGTGGAGCGTCGTCCGCCGCGGGGCCGTCGCTCGCCGCCGTGTCCTTCGCGAAGACCGACAGTGAGCCGGAGGTGACCGAGACCCTGATCTTGTTCGGGCTGGAGCGGTCCGCCAGTGCCGGATCGATGCCGCCGCGGGCCAGGGGGGACGCCCCGCCGTCGAAGTCGTAGCGCGACCCCCGGGGCAGGCCCAGCACCACCGAGCCGGACGTCACCCCGATGTCCACGCTCCGCGGGGCGGCGGCGAAGCCCAGCTGCATCGAGCCCGAGGTCGCGGCGGCGCTGACGGTCGGGGAGGTGAGGCGGCTGCCCCGGACGGAGCCGGAGGTGGTGCGCACGGTCACCGGACCGGACACGTCGGCCAGCTCCACCTCCCCGGAGGTGGAGAGCAGGTCGACCACCCCCGTCACCCCGGCGACGTCGACGCTCCCGCTGCTCAGCCGGCCGGTCACCGCGACCCCGGGCGGCACGTCGAGCTCGATCACCGCGCGGCAGCCGAGGTCGCTGACCGGGGGGACCTGGGTGCAGCGCATCCGGACGTCGAGCCGGTCCTGCTCGAAGAGCGCCGAGACGACCGGCATCCGCATCATCCAGTTCAGGTCCTGGCGGACCACCACCCGGCCCTCCTCCCCCGGCCGGATCCGGACGGTCGCGCTGCCGGTGTCCAGCCGCACCGTGGTCACCGCGACCGGGTAGGACATCTCGGAGTGCGTGCGCTGCTGCACCGCGATCGCCCAGGTCTGCACGGCGCCGGCGACCAGCGCCACGGTGAGTGCCAGCGTGCCGAGCATCCGCCAGGCCAGGCGGCCGCGACGGGCGCGCCCCGGCGCCCGCTCCCCCGGGCCGACCGCCGTGCCCTTCCCCGTTCTCATCGTCATCCCACTTCCAGGAAGCGCAGCACCGCCAGCACCCGCCGGTGGCTCTCGTCGGCGGGCGGCAGGTCGAGCTTGGCGAAGATCGAGTTGATGTGCTTGGCCACCGCGCTGTCGCTGACCACCAGGGCGGTGGCGATCGCCGCGTTCGAGCGGCCCTCCGCCATCAGGGCGAGCACGTCCCGCTCGCGCGGGGTCAGCCGCTCCAGGGGGTCGCGGTGGCGGCGCACCAGCAGCTGGGCGACCACCTCCGGGTCCAGCGCGGTGCCGCCCTCGGCGACCCGCTGGAGCGCGTCCACGAAGTCGTCGACATTGGCCACCCGCTGCTTGAGCAGATAGCCGACGCCACTGGTGTTGGTGGTCAGCAGGTCCGCGGCGTACCGCTCCTCCACGAACTGGGAGAGCAGCAGCACCGCCACCTCCGGCCACTGCCGGCGGATCACCAGCGCGGCCCGCACCCCCTCGTCCGTGAAGCCCGGCGGCATCCGGACGTCCGCCACCACCACCCGCGGCCGGTGCTCCTGCACCGCGGCGAGCAGTTCCTCGGCGTCCCCGACGGCGGCGGCCACCTCGTAGCCCACCGCCTCCAGGACCTTGACCAGGCCGACCCTGAGCAGGACCGAGTCCTCGGCGATCACAGCACGCACGGCAACTCCACGGTGATGGTGGTCGGGCCCCCGACGGGGCTGAGCACGGACAGGGACCCGTCGACCGAGGCGGTGCGCTGGCGCAGGCCGTTCAGGCCGGTGCCGCGCGAGGCGTCCGCCCCGCCCACCCCGTCGTCGCTGACGACCAGGCGCAGCCGGCCGCCGGCCGTGCGCACCGAGACGTCCGCCCGGGAGGCCCGGGCGTGCTTGGCGACGTTGGCCAGCGCCTCGGAGACGGTGAAGTAGGCGACCGCCTCGACGGTCGGCGCTATCCGCTCGGCCACCTCGACGTCCAGCCGGACCGGCAGCGGGGCGCGGGCCGCGATGCCGGAGAGCGCCGCGTCCAGACCGCGGTCCTCCAGGACGGCCGGATGCAGGCCGCGGACCAGGTCGCGCAGCTCGTCGATGGCCGCCTGGGCCTCCTCGTGGGCCTCGACGATCACCTGCATCGCCTCCGGCGGGACGTCCTTGAGGGTGCGGCGGGCCAGGCCGAGGTTCATGGCGAGCGAGGTGAGCCGCTGCTGGGCGCCGTCGTGCAGGTCGCGCTCGATCCGGCGGCGCTCGGCGTCCACCGCGTCGACCAGGCCCGCCCGGCTCTCGACCACCTCCTCGATCCGGTGCTCCAGCTCGGCGGTGCGGCCCGGGCCGAGCATCCGCACGGCGAGCGCCTCGTCCAGCCGGGCCAGCAGGCCGGCCGCGGCGGGCAGCACCGCGATCAGCAGCAGGCCGCCGACGGTGAGCGGGACGTCCAGCGCGGTCCAGCGCTCGCGGACGGGCGAGGAGGCCGGCATCAGCCAGGTCCAGCCGAAGACCGTCGAGGCCGTCAGGGCCGCGCCCCACCCGTACACGATCGCCACCGAGCCCGCCGCGACCAGCGGACCGGCCACCAGGTGGTAGCCGACATGGCTCCAGCTGACGCCGGTGCGCAGCCTGGTGAGCACGCCGGCGGGGGTGACGGAGGCCCGCAGCAGCGGCGGGATCTCCACCCCGCGCAGCGCGCGCAGCCGGCCGCGCTGGGCGGTGGTGAGCAGGCGGACCGAGAGCAGGATCGCGCCCAGGAGGACCAGCGTCACCTTCGGGGTGAGGACGATCAGCCAGGCGGGCAGGGAGAGCGGGATCCCTGCGGCGAGGAAGCGGGTGTCCCGCCAGGCCGCCGCCGACCACGGGGGCCGCGCGACGCTCCCGGCGGGCGTGCGGCGCGGCGTCGTGGAGGACATGGCGGACAGCCTAGAGCGAGGTGATCAAGCGTCACCATGAAGGGGGCTGCCCAGAAATGGTGAAGCTAGGTACACCCTCAATTCGGATCGGCGCACTACCGACAACGCCGTCCGCAGCGGGGAGTCTTGACGGCATGACGAGCACCGCATCGCACTCCGCCACCCCGCCGCACGGGCGTCCGGCCCACGGCACCACCCCCGCCGTGTCCGCCGCCCCGGCCGCCGTGGCCGAGGACCGGCTGCCGGTCGGGCCCGCCGGTGCGTTCGCCGGGTTCGACGGCCCGGGCGGGCTCTCCGGCCCCGCCGGGTCCGGCGCGCCGGGCGGGCCGTGGTCGGTGCGCACCGTGCCGGCCGGCCGCGGTCGCGGACGGGCCGCCCTGGAGGTGTACGAGCACGGCGAGCTGGTGGACGTGGTGGTCGCGACCCGGCTCGGCCGCGGTCTGCTGCGGGGCGCCCGGGCCTGGGCCGGAGCCGGTACCGGGGCCGGCGGGCGCCGCCGCCCCCGGCACGGGCTCGCCTGGGGCCGGCTGCCGCACGGCGGCGCCGTCCCGGCCGTCGGCTTCACCGGCGGGCGGCTGCTCCGGCTGCCGGGGCGGCCGGCGCCGGTGGTCGCGGCGGCCGAGGTGGTCACCGTCGCCGGGAGGTTCTGGCTCGCCTGGGCCGAGGGCGTCTTCGACGGCGTGCTCGTCGAGGCGCCCGGCGGGGCCGGTCCCGAGCGCGCCCCGCTGACCCGGGTCCGTGCCACCCCCGTCGTCCACGCCGACGCGGCGGAGTCCGGGGGTGCCCGATGAGCGCCGCCGTGCTGTCCGGCGGCCCCGGCCGGTCCCCGGTCGCCCCGTTCGCCTCGCGGGTGCCCGTCGTCGCCGCCTTCGCGCTGCTGCCCTGGGTAGCGGTGCTCGCGGCGGCCGGCGAGACGGCCTGGGTCGTCCTCGACCTGTGCGAGTTCGCCGCGCTGCTGCGGCTGGACGCCGTGCTGCGCCACCGGCACCCGGCCGCGGTCGCGCCGGCCGCGGTGGTCGCCCTGCTGCTCGCCGGTGACGCCCTGGTGGACATCGCCACCGCGGGCCCGGGCGCCGAGACGCTGGCCGCGCTGATGATGGCGGGCTGCGTCGAACTCCCGCTCGCGGCGCTCTGCCTGGTCCTCGGCCTGGCCCGCGCCGGGCGGCGCTCAGCGGGCCGGCACCCCCGGAGCCACCGCGGCGGCGCCCGGCGTCACGGCGGCGGCCGACGGCAGCCGGGTGGGCAGCCGCGTCAGCAGCGCGGCGGTCTCCTCGTCCTTCGGGGTGTAGACGACCATCCGCGGGCCCTGGGACGGTCCCAGCCAGAAGCTCGTGTACTCGAAGCGCAGCAGCCCCACCTCCGGCAGGAGGAAGCGCTTCAGCCCGTTCCCCGGCCGCAGCACGTCATGCCGCTGCCAGGCCTCGTCGAACACCGGGGAGGCCTGGCGCAGCCGGCAGAGCAGCGTCCGCCAGGCGGGCTCGTCCCCGTGCTCGCCCATCCCGGAGCGGAACCGGGCCACCATGACCTCGCGCTCGTCCTCGTGGTCCACCAGCACATCGCGGAAGCGCGAGGGGGTGAACGCCAGCCACATCAGATTGCGGTCCTCGGGGGCCAGCGCCTCCAGGTCGCCGACGACGCCGGTGTACTGCGCGTTGTACGCCAGCACGTCGTAGCGGGAGTTGATCACCGCGGCGGGGTACGGGGCCATCCGGTCCAGCGTCAGCCGGACGCCCGCCGTGATGGTCGGGCACTCCCGCACCGGCGTCGGGTCCTCCGCCCCGGCCAGGGTGAACAGATGGGCCCGCTCGCTCGGGTCGAGCAGCAGGGCGCGCGCCACCGCGTCCAGCACCTGCACGGACACCTGGATCTCGCGCCCCTGCTCCAGCCAGGTGTACCAGGTGACCCCGACGGCGGCGACCTGCGCCACCTCCTCGCGGCGCAGCCCCGGCGTGCGCCGCCGGCCGGTCATCGGCAGCCCCACCTGCTCGGGGGTGATCCGTTCCCGGCGGCTGCGGAGGAACGCCGCCAACTGTTGCCGCCGCGGATCGGCGGGCGCTTTCCCGGTGGTTGCCGTCACGGTGGTCAGACTCATTCCACCAGGATGCGCCACTCGACATCCTGTTTCCAGGTACTTCTTATACCTGGATAAGCACACTCTGGTACCAGGGTGCGGTTGGTCGGATCGTAGGACCGTGACCCAGCAACTGACCGCCGCCAGGCCCCTCGTCCCCGCCTCACCGAACGCCGCACCCGCCCCGTCCGCCTCCCCCTCCTCCGGCCCCTCCCTCGGCACCGCCGGGCTGGTCACCGTCCTGCTCGGGGCATTCCTCCCGATGCTCGACTTCTTCATCGTGAACGTCGCCCTGCCCACCATCGACCACGACCTCGCCGCCGGCCCCGCCGTGCTGGAACTGGTCGCCGCCGGGTACGGCATCGCCTTCGCCGTCCTGCTGGTCCTCGGCGGCCGGCTGGGTGACATCTTCGGCCGCCGTCGCCTCTTCGTCGCCGGGGCCGCCGCCTTCGCCGTCACCTCGCTCGCCTGCGGGCTCGCCCCCGGCGCCTGGTCCCTGGTCGCCGCCCGCGCCGCCCAGGGCGCGTCGGCCGCGCTGCTGATCCCCCAGGTGCTCGGAACCATCACCGCCGCCACCCACGGTGCCCGGCGCGGTCGCGCGCTCTCCGTCTACGGCGCGGTCGGCGGCATCTCGGTGGTCATCGGCCAGGTGCTCGGCGGGATGCTGGTCGCCGCCGACCTCTTCGGCAGCGGCTGGCGCTCGGTCTTCCTGCTGAACGTCCCCTTCGCCCTGCTCGCCCTCGTCCTCGCCCTGCGCTTCGTCCCCGAGAGCCGCGCCGAGCAGGCCACCAAGGTCGACATCGCGGGCACCGTGCTGCTCACCGCCGCCCTGCTCGCCCTGCTCGTCCCGCTGATGGAGGGCCGCGCCGCCGGCTGGCCGCTCTGGTCCTGGGTGCTGCTGGCGCTGTTCCCGGTGCTCGCCACCACCTTCGCCCTGGTCGAGCGCCGGGCCGAGCGCCGCGGTGACACCCCGCTGGTGCCGCCCACCCTGCTGCGCATCCCCGAGATGCGGCGCGGCCTCGGCATCGCCCTGCCCTACTTCGGCGGGTTCGGCGGCTTCATGTTCGTGGTCGCGGTCGCCCTCCAGCAGGGCCTGCACCTCGGCCCGGTCGCGGCCGGCTGGGCGCTGGTCCCGATGGCCGTGGGCTACTTCACCGCCTCGCTCTGCGGCCCGCGCCTGATCGGCCGCTTCGGCAGCCGCGTCCTCACCGCCGGCGCCGCCATCCAGGCCACCGGCCTGGCGACCCTCGCCCTCACCGTGCTCGCCGACCCCGAGGGCTTCTCCGCGCTGCGGATGGCCCCCGGTGTCGCCCTCGCCGGCATCGGTCAGGGCCTGATCGGCACCCCGCTGTTCCGCGTCGTCCTCTCCAAGGTCCCCGCCGCCCGGGCGGGTGTCGGCAGCGGCGTGCTCGCCACCAGCCAGCAGTCCAGCCTGGCCCTGGGCGTCGCCACCCTGGGCTCCCTCTACCTGGCCCTCTCGCCCACCCTGGGCATGGCCGACACGCTCGCCCTCTGCCTGGGCATCCAGCTCCTGGGCTCGTTCACCATCTTCTACCTGACGACCCGCCTGCCCCGGTCGATCTGCGGGACGGGAGCGATCGGGGCGCAGTCCGGCCCCGGCGCGGAGCGGCGGG
>NZ_JBHYUU010000130.1:0-24007 GCF_042749955.1 Kitasatospora sp. NPDC059462
CTTGTCTCTGGAGGGCGGCGGCAGCGTCAGATTAGTCGAAGAGACAGCTGCTGCTCGAGCTGGCGCACCTCCTGGTGCCGGACCCCCTCTCCTCGTGTACGCGCTCCCGAGTGCCTCAGCCGGTGAGTTCGCGGGCGCGCGCCACCAGGGCGCGCACGGAGTGGTCGGTGAGCTCCGGCAGGCGGTCGTAGTCGAACCAGCGCAGGTCGAGCGACTCCTCGCTGATCAGCGCCTGGGCGCCGGGCGGGGCCACCGCGACGTACTGGACGTCGAGGTGGGTGTTCTCGGGACGGTCCTTGCCGGTGCAGCGGACCTGGTGCCGGTCGAGCTTGACCGGGACGGGCGCGCCGTCGCGGGTGAGGAGGGCGAGGTCGGGGATGCCCGACTCCTCGGTGGCCTCCCGCAGCGCGGCCGAGGCGAGGTCACCGTCACCGGGCTCGCAGTGGCCGCCCATCTGCAGCCACCGGCCGACCTTGGGGTGCAGGGTCAGCAGCACGCGCCCGGCGGCCGGGTCGACCACGGCGGCGCTGGCGGTGATGTGGGCGGGCAGGCAGGAGCGGAACAGGCCCTCGGGCTGCTCGGCGAGGTGCCGCAGGTAGTCGAGGCGCAGCTGCTCCTGCTCGGGGTCGGCCGGGCGCCAGCCGTCCAGGGCCCGGACCGCGTCGGCGTGCAGGGCCGCGGCGCGGTCCGTCTCGGTGGCCGTCATGCGGTGGGCTCGCCCTTCCCGTGGTCGTCGTTCCCGGACCCGCCGTCCCCGGACCCGCCGTTCCCCGGCGCGCCGTCGTCCTTCGTCAGGTCCGCCTTGCCCGCGGCGCCACCGGCGGCCGCCTCGCCGAGCAGCTTGTCGAGGGCGTCGAAGTCGATGCCGCCCTCCAGGTCGCCCCCGGTGCCCCGGTGCACGAAGGCGTCGGGGTCGTCGAGGTCGGCGGCGGTGGGGAGCATGTCGGGGTGCTGCCAGAGGTCGTCGCGGCCCTCGGTGCCGCGGGCGTCGGCCAGCAGCGCCCAGAGCCGGGCGGCGTCGCGCAGCCGGCGCGGGCGCAGTTCGAGGCCGACCAGCGTGGCGAAGGTCTGCTCGGCGGGCCCGCCGGCGGCGCGGCGGCGCCGGACGGTCTCGCGCAGCGCGCCGGCCTGCGGCAGGTGGGGCTCGGCGGCGGCGTGCACGACGGCGTCGACCCAGCCCTCGACCAGGGCGAGCGCGGTCTCCAGGCGGGCCAGCGCGGCCTTCTGCTCCGGGGTGTCCTCGGGCTGGAGCAGGCCGCCGGCGAGGGCCTCCTGGAGGGCCTCGGGGTTGCTCGGGTCGAGCTGGCCGACGAGCTCCTCCATGCGGGAGCTGTCGACCTTGATGCCGCGGGCGTAGGCCTCCACGGCGCCGAGCAGGTGGGCGCGCAGCCACGGCACGTGGGCGAAGAGCCGCTGGTGGGCGGCCTCGCGCAGGGCGAGGTAGAGGCGGACCTCGTCGGCGGGCACGCTGAGGCCCTCGCCGAACTCCGCGACGTTCTGCGGCAGCAGCGCCGCCTTCCCGGCCGGGGCGAGCGGCAGGCCGACGTCGGCGGAGCCGACGACCTCGGCGGCGAGCGCGCCGAGCGCCTGGCCGATCTGGGTGCCGAACATGGCGCCGCCCATGGAGCGCATCATGCCCAGCAGCGGGCCGGCCATGGCCTGCATCTCCTCGGGCAGCACACCGCCCATGGCGTTGCCGACGCGCTCGGCGACCGGGTCGACGAGGTCCTTCCAGACCGGGAGGGTGGCCTCGATCCACTCGGCGCGGCTCCACGCGACGGCCGTGCCGGCGCCGGAGGGGAAGGTGGTGACGCCGTCGAGCCACAGGTCGGCGAGGCGGACGGCCTCGGCGACGGCGGAGCGCTCGGCGGCGCCGACGGAGCGGTCCTTGCTCTTGCCCTCGGCGGGCTCGGCGACGACGGTCTGCCGGGCGATGTCCTTGGCGAGGTCCCAGTTGACCGGCCCGCCCTCGAAGGAGAGCATCTGGCCGAGCTGCTGGAAGGCGGCGCCGAGGTCGTTGGGGTTGAGTCCGCCGAACATCGCGGCGAAGGGGTTGTCACCGGCGCCGGGGCCGCCCGCGCCGGGGGTGCCGGGCATGCCGGGCAGGCCGGGCAGGCCCATGCCGAACAGGGCGCCGAGCGGGTTGCCGCCGGCGAAGCCGAAGGGGTGCGGGCCGCCGCTCTGGGCGTCGCCGCTCCCTTCCTTCTTCTTCTGGTCGTCGGGCTCGGCCTTGCCGTCCTCGGGCTCCTCGGGCGGAACGCCGAATCCGAAGGGAAGGTCGCTCACGGGGTCCTCGATCCGGTCGGCCGTCATACGGGTGGTGGCGGTGAAGTCTGCGCGCCCGGGGCGGTCGGCGGAGTGGGGGACTCCCGGCCGGTGGGCGGCTCCCGCGCGGCTGGCCCGCGCCGGGTGCACCGCCGGGCCTTCGCCTCGGGCAGGATGGACGTACGTGACACACGTACGTACGCACATAAGCTAACCGTGGAGGATGGCCGGTGAGTTCCCCGCCCTCGGACGTTCGCTCTGGGCTGACCGGAGGAGAGGACGCCCCGGACATCACGGCGTCGCCGCCTCCAGCCTATGCCGGAAGACCGCTGACCGTGGCCGTCACGGGTGCCGCCGGGGTGCTCGGCGAGCGGGTCGCGGCCCGGCTGGTGGCCTCGCCGGGGGTGAAGCGGGTGCTGGCGGTGGACGACCGGCGCGGCGAGGTGCCCGGGGTGCAGTGGCGGGTCCTGGACGTGCGGGACCCGGCGGTCGCGGAGCGGCTGGCCGGGGTGGACGTGGTCGTCCACCTGGCGATGGACCTCGGCATGGAGTCGGACCCGCGGGCGCGCAGCGCCTACAACGTGCGCGGCGCGCAGACGGTGCTGACGGCGTCCGCGGCGGCCGGGGTGCACCGGGTGGTGCTGTGCACGTCGGCGATGGTCTACGGCGCGCTGGCCGACAACGAGGTGCCGCTGGCGGAGGACTCCGAGCTGCGCGCCACCGAGGAGGCCTCGCTGGTCGGGGACCTGCTGGAGATCGAGCGGCTGGCCCGCCGGGCGCCGCGGGCGCACCCGGGGCTGCAGGTGACGGTGCTGCGCCCGGCGGTGGTGGTGGGCCCCGGGGTGGACACGGTGCTGACCCGGCACTTCGAGGCGCCCCGGCTGCTGGTGGTCGCGGGCTCGCGCCCGTGCTGGCAGTTCTGCCACGTGGACGACCTGGCGGCGGCGCTGGAGTACGCGGCGCTGGGCCTGGTCGAGGGCGAGGTGACGGTCGGCTGCGACGGCTGGCTGGAGCAGGAGGACGTGGAGCGGCTGTCGGGGATCCGGCGGATGGAGCTGCCGGCCTCGCTCGCGCTGGGGACGGCGGCCCGGCTGCACCGGCTGGGGCTGACACCGGCACCGGCCGGGGACCTCGCCTACACGATGTACCCGTGGGTGGTGTCGGGCAGCCGGCTGCACGAGGCGGGCTGGCGTCCGGTGCACAGCAACGAGGAGGTGCTGGCGGAGCTGCTGGCCCAGGTGGCGGGCAAGCACGCGGTGGCCGGGCGGCGCCTGGGGGGCAAGGAGGCGGCGACCAGCCTGGGCGCGGCGGGGGCGACGGTGGCGCTGGTGGGCACGGCGGCGCTGGTGCGGCGGGCGCGCAAGCGGCGCCGGTTCTGACCGGTTCCGGGCGGCGGCCCCGGGCGGTGGTCCGGGGCGCCCCCGGGATGGGCAATCATGGGGGCATGTCCGAGAACCACGACCCGGTCCGCCTGCTCGCGATCCGCGACACCCCGCTCTCGCTCGACGAGGTGTACGACGCGGTGGGCGACGATGCGGCCGGCGGTACGACGGTCTTCGTCGGGACGGTCCGCGACCACGACGGCGGCCGGCCGGTCTCCGTGCTGGAGTACAGCTGCCACCCGTCGGCGGAGCGCGAGCTGCGCCGGGTCGCCGAGAAGGTCGCCGCGGACTTCCCGGTCCGGGCGCTGGCCGCGGTGCACCGGGTCGGCCGGCTGGAGATCGGCGACCGGGCCGTGATCGTCGCCGTGTCCTGCGCGCACCGCGCCGAGGCGTTCGCCGCGGCCCGCCGGCTGATCGACGACCTCAAGCACGAGGTGCCGGTCTGGAAGCACCAGGTGTTCGCGGACGGCGGCGAGGAGTGGGTCGGCGCCGGGGACTGCTGAGCCCCCGTCGGATCCCCGTGGCGTGCGGACACGCCGGCCGCTCACCCGAACGGGTGTGGGCCGGTGGGCCGGATACTCCCCGGCAGTGAGCCGATCGGCCGTGCCGTAACCCGGACGGCGCCCGCGGCGTTGTCCGCCGGGGTGGTTAATCTGCTCATAGACACGACGAGCTGGGAGTACTGAGATGGGTGCGCTCGCCTGGTTGATCATTCCCTGCGTCGCCGGGGTGCTGGCCGCCGTGTGGGCGGGCTGGGCCCAGCGGGCCCCGAGGGCGACGGGGGACCCGGCCTCGCTGGCCGAGCACCAGCGGTTCATGGCCGCGATGGAACGCACCACCGCCGCGGGCGCCCCGCCCGAGCGCCCGGAACGCTAGGCGCCGGCGGAGCCCGGCCCGCCGGGCGCGCCGTCATCCGCGTCCCGTACTGTCGAGGCATGCCACGCCGCTCTGCGACGATGCTCGCCGCCACCCTGCTGCTCATAGCGCTGCTCTGCGCCTCGGTGCTGATGAAGGTGCCGTACACCGAGATGAGCCCGGGCCCGACGTACAACACGCTCGGGGTGCAGGAGAAGACGGGGACCCCGGTGATCACCGTCACCGGCCACGAGTCGTTCCCGGCGAGCGGGCACCTCAACATGACGACCGTCCAGGTCACCGGCGCCAAGTACGAGCCGAGCCTGGTCAACGCGGTGATCGGCTGGCTGCGCGACGACGTGCTGGTGGTGCCGCACGACAACGTCTACCCGAAGGGCCAGAGCGACGCCGACGCGAAGCGGCAGAACGCCGAGGAGTTCGCGCTCTCCGAGGACCACGCCCGCACCGCCGCGCTGAACCAGCTCGGCATCCCGATGGGCAGCGAGCTGATCGTCCAGAGCGTCACCGCCGGCGCCCCGGCCGAGGGCCGGCTGCACGCCGGGGACCAGATCGTGGCGGTCGACGGCACCCCGGTCGCCGACGCGGACGCGGTCGCCAAGGCCGTCACCCGGCACCAGCCCGGTGAGCCGGCGGTCTTCACCGTGGTGCCGCGGGTCAAGGAGGGCTCGGCCGAGCCGGGGGTGCGCACCGACATCAGCGTCCCGACCGTGAAGTCGCCGGACACCGGCGCCGCGATGGTCGGCATCCGCCCGGGCCTGCGGCACACCTACCCGTTCCGGATCGACATCGGGCTGCAGGACGTCGGCGGTCCCAGCGCGGGCCTGATGTTCTCGCTCGGCATCATCGACAAGCTGACCCCGGGCGACCTGACCGGCGGGCGGTTCGTGGCCGGCACGGGAACCATCACCGACGAGGGCGAGGTCGGCCCGATCGGCGGCATAGCGATGAAGCTGATCGCCGCCCGGGACGCCGGCGCCGAGTACTTCCTCGCCCCGGCGTCGAACTGCGCCGAGGCCACCAAGAACACCCCGTCCGGTCTGAACCTGGTCAAGGTGGAGACGCTGGACGGCGCGCTGAAGGTGCTGGAGCAGATCCGCTCCGGGCAGACCTCCGCGCTGCCGTCCTGCACGTCCTCCTAGGGTCCCGGGGGGCGTGCCCGGGCGATCAGGAGAAGGTCGCCAGCAGCGCTTCCGTCAGGCCCGGTACCAGGTCGGGGCCGGTCAGCACCTCGCGGGCGGTGTCCTTCGACCGCAGCCGCAGCGCGATCTCCTTGCTGCCGTCGCGCAGCACGGCGGCGGTGATCCGCACCTCCTCGCGCTTGGGGTGGTTGGCCACCCACTCGGCGAGCTGGGCGTCGCTGGCGTTGCGCGGGCGGGACTGCTCGGCGCCCGGCGGCAGCATGAGGCGCTCGACGACCAGGGCGCAGCCGGCCACCGCGCCGGGCCAGGCGATGGTGCCGAGGAACTTGTCCAGCTCCATGCCGGCGGGCAGCTCGTCCTGCTCGACCGGGGTGAGGCCGGGCTGGTCGTCGGCGAGGCCGAGCTGCTCGGCGATGCGGGGGTCGGCCTTGCGCAGGGCGGAGCTGTCCACCAGGGCGAAGAGGCGGGCCGGGAGGTCCCAGCCGAGGGTGGCGGCGTACTCGTCGATCTCCAGGGCGGCCCGGGTCAGCGGGCTGCCGGCCGGGAGGGTGGAGACGTCGTCGGGGAGGTTGGATCCATCGGACATGCCTCAATCCTCACACGCCGGGCACCCGGTGCGTGGCGCCCGCCGCTCCGGGAAAGGGAAGGGGAGCGGGGCGGCGAGGGCCGGGGAGGGTTGTCGTAACCGTCTGCTAACGGTGGGAACTCGGCCAAAGACTGGTTAAGTTGCACTGAAGACCGACCGATCCCACGACGAATACAGCTGAGGTGCCACCGTGGTATTCCAGATGCCGGAACGCTCAGGGCCGGGGTTCCGGCGCAGAGTAGGCCCGCCCTCAAGGCGAGCGCGGGTGCTCCTGCTGACCCTGGGCGTGCTCGCGGTGTTGTTCCTGCTGTTCGTCATGTTCGCCGGGTTCTGGACGGACTGGCTCTGGTTCAGGTCGGTGCACTACTCGTCGGTCTTCACCACCCAACTGTGGACGAAGATCGGCCTGTTCGCGGTGTTCGGACTGCTGATGGCGGTGATCGTCGGCTTCAACGTCTGGCTGGCGCACCGGCTGCGCCCGCCGCTGTCGGCGATGTCGGTGGAGCAGCAGAGCCTGGACCGCTACCGCTCGGGCCTGGCGCCGTTCAAGCGCTGGGCGCTGCTCGGGATCTCGCTGGTGATCGGGCTGGTGGCGGGTGCCGCGGCCTCGGGCCAGTGGCGGACCTGGCTGCTGTGGACGAACGGGACGCCGTTCGGCACCAAGGACCCGCAGTTCGGCAAGGACGTCTCGTTCTACGCCTTCGACCTGCCCTTCTACGAGTTCCTGCTGGGCTTCGCGTTCAGCGCGGTGATCGTCTCGCTGCTGACCTCGGCGCTGGTGCACTACCTGTACGGCGGCCTGCGGCTGCAGGGGCCGGGGCGGCGGGCGAGCACCGGCGCGCAGGGGCACCTGGCGGTGCTGCTGGGCGTGTTCGTGCTGCTGAAGGCGGTGGCGTACTGGCTGGACCGGTACGCGCTGGCGGTGAAGACCGGCTCCTACAAGGGCGTGTCCGGCTGGACCGGTCTGCGGTACGTGGACGCCAACGCGTTCCTGCCGGCGAAGACCATCCTGTTCTTCGTCGCGGTGATCTGCGCCGTGCTGTTCTTCCTGACCCCGGTGCGCCGCACCTGGGCGCCGGCCCTGATCGGCCTGGGCCTGATGGTGCTGTCGGCGGTGCTGATCGGCGGGGTGTACCCGGCGATCGTGCAGCAGTTCCAGGTCAAGCCGAACGAGCAGGCCAAGGAGACGCCGTACATCCAGAAGAACATCGACGCGACGCGCCAGGCGTACGGGATCGCGGACAGCGAGATCACCCCGTACGAGCCGAAGGACACCACCGACGCGGCGGCGCTGGCCCCGGACGCCCAGACGATCTCGGACATCCGGCTGCTCGACCCCAACGTGGTGGGCCCGACCTTCCAGCAGAACCAGGCGCTGCGCACCTACTACGCCTTCCCGAAGTCGCTGGACGTCGACCGCTACGGCGACCAGGACACCGTGCTGGGCGTGCGTGAGCTGGATCTCAACGGCATCCAGCGCAACTGGATCAACGACCACTTCAACTACACCCACGGCTACGGCGTGATCGCGGCCAAGGGCAACCAGGTGGACGCCAGCGGCAACCCGGTCTACACCGAGTCCGCGCTGCCGACCAAGGGATCGTTCGGCGACTACCAGCAGCGGATCTACTACGGCGAGAAGACCAGCACGTACTCGATCGTCGGCGGCGGCTACCAGGACATCGACTACACCGCCGAGAACGGCACCCCGGTGCACTTCAGCTACGACGGCGACAGCGGCGTCGGGCTGGGCAACCCGCTGACCCGGGCCGCGTACGCGGTGAAGTTCGCCGAGCCGCAGATCCTCTACTCCAGCGCGATCAGGGACGGCGCGAAGATCATCTACGACCGCACCCCCAAGGAGCGGGTGGAGAAGGTCGCGCCGTGGCTGTCGATCGACGCCGACCCGTACCCGGTGGTCGAGGACGGCCGGGTGTTCTGGGTGCTGGACGGCTACACCACCTCGGACGGCTACCCGTTCTCCTCCCGGACGACGCTGGGCGACGTCACCAAGGACTCGCTGACCAACCAGCGCGGTGAGCTGCTGACCGCCGCCAACCAGGTCAACTACATCCGCAACTCGGTCAAGGCCACCGTGGACGCCTACACCGGCGAGGTCACGCTCTACCAGTGGGACGAGCAGGACCCGGTGCTGAAGACCTGGATGAAGGCGTTCCCGGACACCGTCCGGGCGAAGGCCGACATCCCGGCCTCGCTGATGCCGCACCTGCGCTACCCGCAGGACATGTTCAAGGTGCAGCGCGACCTGCTCGCCGAGTACCACATGACCGACGCCGGCGGCTTCTTCAACGGCACGGACATCTGGCAGGTGCCGACCGACCCGACCACCAACTCCAACGAGGTGCAGCCGCCGTACTACCTCACGGTCCGGATGCCCGGCGCGCAGTCCGCGTCGTTCTCGCTGACCACCAGCTTCGGGCCGTCCGGGCGTGACAACCTGGCCGCCTTCATGTCGGTCAGCGCCGACCCGGGGCCGGACTACGGGAAGATCCGGATCGCCAAGGTGCCGACCGACTCCGGGGCGCTCGGACCCAAGCAGGTGCAGGCGAAGTTCAACTCGGACCCGCTGGTCGCCAACCAGCTGACCCTGTTGAAGACCGGCACCGACTCCGACGTCGAGTACGGCAACCTGCTGACCCTGCCGGTCGGCGGCGGCCTGCTCAACGTCGAGCCGGTGTACCTGATCGGCCGCAGCGCCAAGGTCCCGGTGCTGAAGAAGGTGCTGGCGACCTACGGCAACGAGCACGCGGTCGTCGCGGTCGAGGACAACCTGGAGAAGGCGCTGGCCAAGGTGCTCGGCGGCGCGGTGACCGGTGCGCCGGTCACGCCCCCGGCGCCCGGCACCACGCCGACCACGCCCACCACCCCGACCACGCCCACGACGCCGACCACGCCGACGCCGGGGGCCACGGTCTCGCCGGAGCTGCAGAAGGCGATCGCCGACGTGCTGAAGGCGCAGGGGGACGTGGACGCCGCGCTGAAGGCCGGTGACTTCGTGGCCCTCGGCCAGGCCCAGAAGGCGCAGAGCGAGGCGGCCAGGGAACTGGCCGCGGCGCAGCAGAAGTCGGGCCTCGGCGGGTCGGCCACCCCCTCGGCGAACCCGACGGCCACCCCGTCCTCCGGACCGCCGGCGGCGCCGTCGACGGCTCCGTCGGAGGGGGCCACCGCCCCGGCCCCGCCGAGCAGCGGCCCCTGAGCTGCGGCGATCCCGCGCTGACCGATTTCGGCCCCACCCCGCGCCCGTGCTATGGTTTAACCACCGACGCGGGGTGGAGCAGCTCGGTAGCTCGCTGGGCTCATAACCCAGAGGTCGCAGGTTCAAATCCTGTCCCCGCTACTCAGTAGCACGAAGGCCCGGAGGATTCTTCCTCGGGGCCTTCGGCTTTTGCCCGCACGCCCGGGCGGGCACGCTCCGGTACCATCGAGCGTCGCCAAGGACGACGGCAGCGGGGTTTGTGGAAGCCAAGTGTCGGGAAATCGACAAAGCGCCGAAGCAATTTCGTCGGCTTCGGATCCGCCCCGCCGAATTCGGCCGGGGCAGGTGTACGCGGGTTGCGGGTGATGCGACGATGGGACACATGGGGGACGCTGCCCGGCTGCTGACCGGCCGTCGGGTCCGCGCGCTCCCCGTGGGGTCCCCCCGGCCCCGGGCCGGAGGACGACGCCGCGACACTCGGGGGGAGTGGGAGTCGGCATGAGGCTGATCGGCAGGAACGGGGCAGGGGCGAAGCCGGCGACCACCGAGGCGGACACCGAGGCCTGGGCGGAGAGCCCCGAACGGCAGCCCGGCGCCCTGCCCGCCCAGCGCACCAGTGGCCTGGCCGAGCGCCGTCCGGCCGGCGGCTGGGGCCCGGACTCCCTGGTGCACGTTCCGGCCGGGGGCCTCGCCGCCGCGCCCGGCGCCCGCGGCGCGCCGTCCGACGGCTCCGCCGGCCCCGGCGTCGAGAGCGACACCGGCTTCGACTCGGCCAGCTTCGAGACCGCGCTCGCCGCCCGCGAGCAGGCCGCCCTGGAGGCCCGCCACCGGCGCGCCGCCGACGGCGGCGACCCGGACGCCGCCGCCCGGCTGGGCACCCTGCTGCTGCGCCGCGGCGACCTGGAGGACGCCGAACCGTACCTGCGGGGCGCCGCGGCCGCGGGGCTGCGCGCCGCCGCCAACAACCTGGGCGTGCTGCTGCACCAGCGCGGTCACCGGGCCGAGGCCGCCCAGTGGTGGCGGCAGGCGGCGGTGGCCGGCAGCGCGCCCGCCGCGCACGCCCTCGGCCTGCAACTGCGCGACCAGGGCGAGGAGGAGGCCGCCGAGTACTGGCTGCACTTCGCCGCCGACCACGGCCACCCGCTGGGCGCCTACGCGCTCGGCGACCTCATGGAGCACCGCCGGGACGTGCGCGCCGAGCGCTGGTTCAAGGTGTCCGCGGACGCCGGCCACCGGGAGGCCGCCTACCGGCTGGCCCGGATGCGCGAGGCGGCCGGGGACAAGGAGACCGCCGAGGCCTGGTACCGGATCGCGGCCGCCCGCAGCCACGCCCGCGCCGCGCTGCGCCTGGGCGTGCTGCTGGAGGACCGGGCCGGCGGCGAGCAGGCGCTGCTGGAGGAGGCGGCCCGCTGGTACCGGCAGTCGGCGCAGAACGGCGAGCCGCGGGCCGCGTGCGCGCTGGGCTACCTGCTGCGCGACGGCGGGGACCTCGTCGCGGCCGCCGAGTGGTGGCAGGAGGCCGCCGAGGCGGGCGACGGCAACGCGGCCAACGCGCTGGGGGCGCTGCACGCCTCGCGCGGCCGGGCCGCCGAGGCGGAGCGCTGGTACCGCAGCGCGCTGGAGGCCGGCGACCAGAACGGCGCGTTCAACCTGGGCCTGCTCTGCGCCGGTGCGGGCCGCGACCAGCAGGCCGAGCAGTGGTACCGCAGGGCCGCGTACGCCGGGCACCGGGAGGCGTGCAACGCGCTGGCCGTGGTGCTGCTGCAGCGCGGCGACGAGTCGGGTGCCGAGCCGTGGTTCTCCAAGGCCGCCGAGGCGGGCAGCGTGGACGGCGCGTTCAACCTGGGCGTGCTGCACGCCGGGCGCGGCGAGCACCGGCAGGCGCAGGAGTGGTACGCGCGCGCCGCCGCGGAGGGGCACGGCGAGGCGGCGCTGCAGCTGGCGGTGGTGCAGGAGCAGCGCGGCAACGCGGCGGGTGCGCTGGAGCGCTACCGGCAGGCGGCGGCGGGCGGTTCGGCGGAGGGCGCGTTCCGGCTGGCGTCGGTGCTGGACCGGCGCGGGGACGCGGACGCGGAGGCCGAGCACTGGTACGCGGTGGCGGCGGACGCGGGCCACCGCCGGGCGCAGGTGCGGATGGGGGTGCGGGCGGCTGAGCGGGGGGCGCTGGAGATCGCCGAGAGCTGGTACCGGCGGGCGGCGGAGGCGGGCAGCCGCAGCGCGGCGTTCAACCTGGGGCTGCTGCTGGCCCGGCAGGACAGCGAGGCCGAGGCGATGCTCTGGTACACCCGGGCGGCGGACGCCGGGCACGGGCGGGCGGCGCTGCGGCTGGCGCTGCTGGCGCTGCGCCGGGGCGAGCCGGTGCAGGCGGAGGGCTGGTGCCGGCGGGCCGCGGACTACGGTCCGGCGGAGGTCGCCGAGCGGGCGGGCCGGCTGCTGGGCGCGCTGCACGCGGAGCTGAGCGCGTAGCTGAGCGCGTAGCGGTACCGGCGGCGGTGCGCGCGCGGCGGGACGAGGAGCCGTGCGCGCAGCGGGACGAGCAGTCGTGCGCGTGGCGGTGCGCGCCGGCGGGTGCGCCGTGCGCGCGGGGGCGGATCAGGGCCGGGCTGCGGAACAGTCCGGGCACAGGCCGCGGTAGGTGATCTCGGCGCCGGAGAGGGTGAAGCCGAACCGTTCGGCGTCCGGCAGCGCGGCCAGCGGGTCGCCCTGGGGGTGGACGTCGCGGATGGCGCCGCAGCCGTAGCAGACCAGGTGCTGGTGCGCGTGGTGGGCGTTGGGGTCGTAGCGCTTGGCGCGGCCGTCGGTGGCGACCTCCAACACCTCGCCCAGGCCGACGAGTTCGCCGAGGGTGTTGTAGACGGTGGCTCGGCTGATCTCGGGCAGCCGCTCGACGGCGCGCGCGTGCACCTCGTCGGCGGTCAGGTGGACGTGCTCGCCGTCGAGGACCTCGGCCACGACCCGGCGCTGCGAGGTGAGCCGCCAACCACGTCCGCGAAGTCTCTCCAGCAGGTCACTCATGGACTCAGGGTAAGTGACACTCCGACTTTGGTTCCAGTGTTGACTTAGACAAAGTCCAAGTTAGGATCGGTTCGTCACGACCGGATCACGCGGAGGCCCTCACATGACTACCCAGGACGAGCTGCGCCCCACCCTCACCACGGAGGCGGGTGCCCCCGTCGCCGACAACCAGAACACCGAGACCGCCGGGGTCGGCGGTCCGGCGCTGATCCAGGACCAGCAGCTGTTCGAGAAGCTCGCGCGCTTCAACCGCGAGCGCATCCCGGAGCGCGTGGTGCACGCCCGCGGCGCCGGCGCCTACGGCACCTTCACGGTGACCGCGGACGTCACCGCCTACACCCGGGCCGCGTTCCTCTCCGAGGTCGGCAAGCAGACCGAGACCTTCCTGCGGTTCTCCACCGTCGCCGGCAACCTCGGCGCGGCGGACGCGGTGCGCGACCCGCGCGGCTTCGCGCTGAAGTTCTACACCGAGGAGGGCAACTACGACCTCGTCGGCAACAACACCCCGGTGTTCTTCATCAAGGACGCCAGCAAGTTCCCGGACTTCATCCACACCCAGAAGCGCGACCCCTACACCGGCTCCCAGGAGGCGGACAACGTCTGGGACTTCTGGGGCCTGTCGCCCGAGTCCACCCACCAGGTGACCTGGCTGTTCGGCGACCGCGGCATCCCGGCGTCGTACCGCCACATGGACGGCTTCGGCTCGCACACCTACCAGTGGCAGAACGAGGCCGGCGAGTACTTCTGGGTGAAGTACCACTTCAAGACCGACCAGGGGATCAGGACCCTCACCCAGGACGAGGCCAACAAGCTCGCCGGTGAGGACCCGGACAGCCACCAGCGCGACCTGCGCGAGTCCATCGAGCGCGGCGAGTTCCCGACCTGGACCGTCAGCGTTCAGATCATGCCGGCCGCGGACGCGGCGAACTACCGCTTCAACCCCTTCGACCTCACCAAGGTCTGGCCGCACGCGGACTACCCGCTGGTCGAGTTCGGCAAGCTGGAGCTCAACCGCAACCCCGACAACGTCTTCGCCGAGGTCGAGCAGTCGGTCTTCTCCCCGGCGCACTTCGTGCCCGGCATCGGCCCGTCCCCGGACAAGATGCTGCAGGGCCGGCTGTTCGCCTACGCGGACGCCCACCGCTACCGCGTCGGCATCAACGCCGACCACCTGCCGGTCAACCGCCCGCACGCCACCGAGGCGCTCACCAACCACCGGGACGGCTCGCTGTACGACGGCCGCCACGGGCGCCGCAAGAACTACGAGCCGAACAGCTTCGGCGGCCCGGTGCAGACCGGCCGCCCACTGTGGGCCCCGCTTCCGGTCGACGGCGTCACCGGCACCCACGAGGCGCCCTCGCACGCCGAGGACAACGACTTCGTGCAGGCCGGCGACCTCTACCGGCTGATGGGCGAGGACGCGAAGCAGCGGCTGATCGGCAACCTGTCCGGCTTCATCGCCAAGGTCTCGGCCGACCGCGACGACATCGTCGAGCGGGCGGTCGACAACTTCCGCAAGGCGGACGCCGACTTCGGCCGGCGCCTGGAGACCGCGGTGCGGGAGCTGCGCAAGCAGCAGTGACCGCACCGCATCGCGGGGCCCGGTGAGGGGCCCCACGAGCAGCGGGCCCCGAGTGCCGCCGGAGAACCGGCGCTCGGGGCCCGCACCACGTCGTCGCGGCTCCGGCCCGACGCCCGGGACGCGCCCGGGCGCCCGGGACGGCTCAGACGCTCAGACGGCGCAGCGCCTCCTCGTGCAGCAGGCCGTTGGAGGCGACGGCGTCGGCGCCGCCGGGGCCCGGGACGCCGTCCAGGCCGGTGAAGCGCCCGCCGGCCTCCTCGACGATGATGCAGTTGGCCGCCATGTCCCACAGCGACAGCTCCGGCTCGGCGGCGATGTCCACCGCGCCCTCGGCGACCATCATGTACGACCAGAAGTCGCCGTAGGCGCGGGTGCGCCAGCAGGCCCGGGTGAGGTCGAGGAACGGGTCGAGGCGCCCGCGCTCCTCCCAGCCGGTGAGCGAGGAGTAGGAGAAGGAGGCGTCCTCGATCCGCGAGACGCCGGAGACCTGGATCCGGCCGGCCTTGGCGAGGCTGCGGCCGGCGAACGCGCCGAGGTCCTTGGCGGCCCACCAGCGGCGGTTCAGCGCGGGGGCGGAGACGATGCCGACGACGGGGCGCTCCACGCCGTCCGGGCCGTCCTCCAGCAGCGCGATCA
This sequence comes from Kitasatospora sp. NPDC059462, assembly GCF_042749955.1. Lineage (NCBI taxonomy): Bacteria > Bacillati > Actinomycetota > Actinomycetes > Kitasatosporales > Streptomycetaceae > Kitasatospora > Kitasatospora sp. NPDC059462. The sequence goes on from NZ_JBHYUU010000130.1 coordinate 14,699, forward strand.
GGGTGGCCCAGACCGGGACGCCGCGGATGTAGTTCTTGGTGCCGTCGATCGGGTCGATCACCCAGCGGCGCGGGCCGGTGCCCTGCAGACCGAACTCCTCGCCGAGCACCGCGTCGCGCGGGCGGGCCCGCTGCAGGACGCTGCGCACCAGCTCCTCGGCGGCCTTGTCGGCGTCGCTGACGGGGGTCAGGTCGGGCTTGGTCTCGACCCGCAGGTCGAGGGCCTTGAAGCGCTCCAGGGTGACCGAGTCGGCCGAGTCGGCGAGGACGTGGGCGAGTCGGAGATCGTCGTGGTAGTCGGCCATGGTCGAAACCCTAGCGCGGGGCCGCCCCGGCCGGGGCACACGATCCGGGCGAGCCGGTGGGCCGGCGGGCCCCGCCCCGGAGAGGGACCCTAGTGCGCGGACCCGCTGAGCTGGAGGCCGATGACCCCGGCGATGACCAGGGAGATCGAGACGAGTTTGAGCACCGAGGTGGACTCGTCGAGGAAGAGCATGCCGTAGATCGCGGTGCCGGCGGCGCCGATGCCGGTCCACACCGCGTAGGCGGGGCCCACCGGCAGGGTCTTCAGGGAGAGGGTGAGCAGGCCGAAGCTGCCGAGGGCGAAGACGCAGAAGCTGATGGTGGGCCAGAGCTTGGTGAAGCCCTCGCTGAGCTTGAGGTTGATCGCGAATCCGGTCTCCAGCAGGCCGGCCAGGATCACCAGGGCCCATGCCATCGCGTGCTCTCCCTGTCGGTCGCGGGATCGGTCGGCGGCCGGGCCGTGATCCGGCCCGACTTTCCTATGATCACCACGAGAGGCCGCTCCGACACCTCGAAGGCGCAAACCGGTCCGCAGAGGGCCGTCAGTCGCCCTCGCGGGCCTCCTTGCTGGCCAGCAGACGGCGCAACGAGTAGAGCCGCGCGGGGTCGGCGTGGCCGTCGGCCACCCAGGCGTCCAGCGCGCAGTCCGGCTCGTCGTGGCTGCACGCGCGCGGGCAGTCCTCGGTGCCGGGCTCCAGGTCGGGGAAGGCGTGGATGACCCGCGACGGGTCGATGTGGGACAGGCCGAAGGAGCGGAAGCCGGGCGTGTCGATCACCCAGCCCGCGTTCAGCGCCTTCTTCGAGCCGGGCTTGGCGCCGGGCGGCGGCGGCAGCCGCAGCGCGAGCGCCGAGACGGTGGTGTGCCGGCCGCGGCCGGTGACGGCGTTGACGTGGCCGGTGGTCCGCTGCCGCTCCGGGACGAGCGCGTTGACCAGGGTGGTCTTGCCGACGCCGGAGTGGCCGATGAACACGGTGCGCAGACCGCGCAGGTGCTCGCGGACGGCCTCGGCGCCGGTGGTCTCCAGCTCGTCGCGGCGGGTGACGACGTACGTGATGCCGAGCGGCGCGTAGGACTCCAGCACCGGCGCGGCCGGGGCGAGGTCGGCCTTGGTGAGGACGAGCAGCGGCTCCAGGCCCGCGTCGTAGGCGGCGACCAGGCAGCGGTCGATCAGCCGGGGCCGCGGCTCCGGGTCGGCCAGCGCGGTGACGATGGCGAGCTGCTCGGCGTTGGCGACGACGATCCGCTCGTAGGGGTCGTCGTCGTCCGCGGTGCGCCGCAGCACCGAGGTGCGTTCCTCGACCCGCACGATCCGGGCCAGCGTGTCGGCGTCCCCCGAGAGGTCGCCGACCAGCGAGACGGTGTCGCCCACCACCACGCCCTTGCGGCCCAGCTCGCGGGCCTTCATGGCGACGACCTCGTGCTCCTGCTTCGTCCCCGGGTCGACCAGGCAGGTCAGCCGGCCGCGGTCGACGGTGAGCACCATCGCCTCGGCGGCGTCCTCGTGCTTGGGCCGGATCCGGGTCCGCGGCCGCGAGCCCCGGCGGGCGGGGCGGTTGCGGATGTCGTCCTCGTCGGCGTCCTTGCCGTAGCGGCGCATGTGCCCAGTCCTCCGCTCAGCCGCCCGCCACCGGTCCGGCGAGCAGCTCGTCCCACATGGCGGGGAAGTCCGGCAGGGTCTTGGCGGTGGTCGCCACGTTCTCCACCTGGACGCCGGGCACGGCGAGGCCGATCACCGCGGCGGCGGTGGCCAGGCGGTGGTCCTCGTAGGTGTGGAAGACGCCGCCGGTCAGCTTGCGCGGGCGGATCCGCAGGCCGTCCGCGGTCTCGCTGACGTCGCCGCCGAGGCCGTTGATCTCCTTGGCGAGCGCCGCCAGCCGGTCGGTCTCGTGCAGCCGCAGGTGGGCGATGCCGTAGAGGTGGGACTCGGAGTCGGCGAGGGCGGCGACCGCGGCGATCACCGGGGTGAGCTCGCCGACGTCGTGCAGGTCGGCCTCGATGCCGTGGATCCGGCCGGTGCCGGTGAAGCGCAGGCCCTCGTCGGTGAACGCGCAGCTGCCGCCCATCCGGGTGTAGAGGTCGCGCAGCTGGTCGCCGGGCTGGGTGGTGTGCTTCGGCCAGTCGCGGACGGTGACCTGGCCACCGGTGACCAGGGCGGCGGCGAAGAACGGCGCGGCGTTGGAGAGGTCGGGCTCGACGACCAGGTCGCGGCCGAGCAGGGCACCGGGGGTGACCCGCCAGACGTCCTTCTCGCCGCCGTCCTCGGGGGCGTCGACCTGGACGCCGGCCAGCCGCAGCATGTCGACGGTCATCCGGATGTGCGGCAGCGAGGGGACCGGGCCGCCGACGTGCCGGACCTCGACGCCGTTGTTGTAGCGGGCGCCGGAGAGCAGCAGGGCGGAGACGAACTGGGAGGAGGCGGAGGCGTCGAGCTCGACGGTGCCGCCGTCGAGGGCGCCGGTGCCGTGCACGGTGAGCGGGAAGGTGCCGCGGCCGCCGTCCTCGATCCGGGCGCCGAGGGCGCGCAGGGCGTCGATGACGCCATGCTGGGGGCGCTCGTGGCTGCGCGGGTCGCCGTCGAAGTGGACCGGGCCGTCGGCGAGGACGGCGAGCGGGGGCAGGAAGCGCATGACCGTGCCGGCGTTGCCGACGTCGACCGAGGCGGGGCCGCGCAGCACGGGGGCGGGGATGACCCGCCAGGCCTCGCCGCCGCCGGTGCCGCCGGTGTCGTTGTTGACCTGCTCCTCGATGGTGACGCCGAGGGCGCGCAGGCCGTCGGCCATCAGCTGGGAGTCGCGGCTGCGCAGCGGGCGGCGCACCCAGCCGGGGCCGTCGGCGAGGGCCGCCAGGACCAGGGCCCGGTTGGTGACCGACTTGGAGCCGGGGATGGTGACGGTGGCGTCCACGGGGGTGCTCGCGACGGGGGCGGGCCACAGGGTCTCGGTCATGGGCCCAAGTCTAGGGGCCGTGGTGGGGGCCGCCCGTTCGCCTCCGATGCGGGGGCCGGCGGGGTGCGGCGGCGCGCGGGGGCGGTCAGAGGGGGTGCAGCAGCCAGCTCGCGCCGAGGGCGAGGGCGGCGAGGGCGGCGACGAGGAACAGGGTGGTCCAGGCGAGGCCGGGGATGCCGGTGAGGCGGGCGAGCTGGTCGGCGTCGGAGTCGCGGGCCTCGCCGCGGCGGCGCTGCTGCTGGAGTTCGAGGACCGGGCGGACGGCGCCGAACAGCAGGAACCAGGTGCCGAGGTAGGCGAAGGCGGCCTGGACCTCGGGGGAGCCGAACCAGGAGACCAGGAAGAAGGCGCCGCCGGCGAGCAGCACGACGAAGCAGCCGAAGGCGTTGCGGATCCGCACCAGCAGGGCCAGCAGCAGGGCGACGGCGAGCCACAGCAGCAGGGTGATCCGGTCGGCGGCGAGCAGGGCGGCGCAGCCGAGGCCGAGCAGGGCGGGGGTGGTGTAGCCGGCCGCGGCGGTGAGGACCATGCCGGGGCCGGTGGGGCGGCCGTAGGAGAGGGTGAGGCCGGAGGTGTCGGAGTGCAGCCGGATGCCGGCGAGCCTGCGGTTGGTGGCGAGGGCGGCGAGGCCGTGGCCGCCCTCGTGGGCGATGGTGACGGCGCCCCGGGCGATCCGCCACAGCGGGCGGGCGAGGACGGTGAGCAGCGCGGCGGCGCCGGTGGCCAGGGCGAGCCAGCCGGGCGGGGCGGGCTGGGTGCCGGTGACGGCGGTCCACAGCTCGTCGAGGGTCCTGGCGTCCATCGTGCTCCTCCGTCTCGGTCCGGTCGTTCGTCCCGGGGTGGCAGCCTGCCACGGGAGAGGACGGCGGTCCGGGGGCGGGTGGTTCTCGGGGCGGACGGGGGCCCGGGGGCGGACGGGGCCGTGGCAAGCTGACGGTATGTGTGGTCGCTTCGCCGCGAGTAGCCGGCCCGGGGACATCGTGGAGCTGTTCGGCGTCCAGCAGTGGGATCCGGCCGAGACGCTGGACCCGAGCTGGAACGTCGCGCCGACGCAGAGCGCCTTCGTGGTGCTGGAGCGGCCGGTGAAGGGGGCGCCGGCGCCGGTGCGCCAGCTGCGGGTGCTGCGCTGGGGGCTGGTGCCGCAGTGGGCGAACTCGCCGGAGACGGCGGTGAAGATGATCAACGCGCGGGCGGACACGGTGCACGAGAAGCCGGCCTACCGGCAGGCGTTCGCCTCGCGCCGGTGCGTGCTGCCGGTGGACGGCTACTACGAGTGGCAGACGGTGCCGGGGGAGCGGGGCAGGGCGCGCAAGAAGCCGTTCTTCGTGTCCCGGGCGGACGGCGCGCCGCTGGCGCTGGCGGGGCTGTACGAGTTCTGGCGCAACCGGGCGGTGCCCTCGGACCACCCGGAGGGCTGGCTGGTGACGTTCACCGTCGTGACGACCGGGGCGGAGGAGCTGCTGGCGCCGATCCACGAGCGGATGCCGCTGTACCTGGACCCGGGGTCGTTCGACGCCTGGCTGGACCCGCGGCTGGACGACAGCGGGTCGCCGGAGCTGCGGCGGCTGCTGACACCGCCGCCGCCGGGGGCGCTGCGGGTGACGCCGGTGTCGCCGGAGGTCGGCAGCATCCGCAACGACCACGCCGGGCTGACCGAGCCCCACACCGAGCCCGAGTACGAGACCACCCTGTTCTGACCGCCCCCTTCCGAGAGGACCACCGCCGTGACCGCCGCGAAGGCCGCCCCCGTGACCACGGAGACGGTGCCCACGCCCGCCGGGGACGCCCGGATCACCCTGCACCCGGCCCCCGCGCCGCGGGCGACGCTGGCGCTGGGGCACGGCGCCGGCGGCGGGATCGAGGCGCGGGACCTCGCGGCGCTGGCCGCCGCCCTGCCCGCCCGGGGGGTGTCGGTGGCGCTGGTCGAGCAGCCCTGGCGGGTGGCGGGGAAGAAGGTGGCGCCCGCGCCGAGGACGCTGGACGCCGGCTGGGAGCCGGTGGCCGGGCGGCTGGCCGCGGCGGGCCCGCCGCTGGTGGTGGGCGGGCGCAGCGCCGGGGCGCGGGTGGCCTGCCGGACCGGGGCGGCGGGCGGTGCGGTGGGGGTGGTGGCGCTGGCGTTCCCGCTGCACCCGCCGGGCCGGCCGGAGCGGAGCCGGGCCCGGGAACTGCTCGGCTCGGGGCTGCCGACGCTGGTGGTGCAGGGGGCGACGGACCCGTTCGGCGGACCGGCGGAGTTCCCGGAGCTGCCGGACTCCCACGAGCTGGTGGCGCTGCCGGCCGGCAACCACGGCTTCGAGGTGCCGAAGCGGGCGGCGGTGGGGCAGCAGGAGCTGCTGGAGCTGATCGTCTCGGCGGTCGGGGACTGGGTGCTGCGGGTGGTGTGAGCCGGGCCGCGGGGGTGCGGGAATGCGGGCGGGGCCGGCGTGGTTGACACCCTCGTCAGGTGGAGTCCCGGTGGAAGGCAGGGCAGATGGGTTCGATCGCGTGCCCCGAGCGGCCGGAGGAGCGCGAGGCCGCGTCGGCGTTCGCTCCCTCCTGGTCGGACTGGCTAGTCGCGGGCGAGAAGCCCGTCGGCCCGATATCCTCCCTTTCGGGGCGGCCCACGGTGGGCCGTGTCCGTCATGCCGAGGAGGTGGGTCCGGTCGTCGGGACCGAGCACGAGGCCGAGCCGGGCCGGGGCCCGGAGGAGGGCCTGCCCGCGGGCGAGGCGCTCACCGGTGAGGAGCTGGCCGAGGCGATCGGTGAGGACACCTTCCGGGTGTCGGCGGAGGAGACCGAGGAGGCCCGGCGGGAGCGCTTCGAGCGCGACGCCTTGGGCTACCTGGATCCGATGTACTCGGCCGCGCTGCGGATGACGCGCAACCCCGCCGACGCGGAGGACCTCCTGCAGGAGGCGTTCGCGAAGGCCTACGCGTCCTTCCACCAGTTCCGCGAGGGCACCAACCTCAAGGCGTGGCTGTACCGCATCCTCACCAACACCTTCATCAACTCGTACCGCAAGAAGCAGCGGGAGCCGCAGCGCACCGCCGCCGAGGAGATCGAGGACTGGCAGCTGGCCCGGGCCGAGTCGCACATGTCGACCGGTCTGCGCTCGGCGGAGACCCAGGCCCTGGACCACCTTCCGGACAGCGATGTGAAGGACGCCCTCCAGGCCATTCCGGAGGAGTTCCGCATCGCCGTCTATCTCGCGGACGTCGAGGGCTTTGCGTACAAGGAGATCGCGGACATCATGGGTACTCCCATCGGTACGGTGATGTCCCGGCTGCACCGTGGCCGCCGTCAGTTGCGCGGCATGCTGGAGGACTACGCCCGTGAGCGCGGGCTGGTCCCGGCCGGCAGCGGGGCAGGGCAGGAAGCGAAGGGCTCGGGCTCATGAGCTGCGGCGATCCGCACGACACCGAGTGTGGCGAGGTCCTCGACCACCTCTACGAATTCCTCGACAACGAGATGGCCGAGGGCGACTGCGCCAAGCTGCGCGTGCACTTCGAGGAGTGCTCGCCCTGCCTGAAGCAGTACGGACTGGAGCAGGCGATCAAGGCGCTGATCAAGCGTTCCTGCGGCTGCGACGACACCCCGGCTGACCTGCGCGGCAAGGTGCTGGCCAGGATCGACTCGATCCGGGCCGGCCAGCGCTCGGGCGAGGCGGTGGTGGTGGCGGTCGAGACGACGCTGGAGGTGCACGCCGAGGCGGCCGGTGAGCCGGCCGGGCCGGGTCGGGCCGCGGAGGCGGCGGCCGGGACCTGAGGCGGGCGGCTGCGCCGGACGGCGCACGACCGGACGAGGCACGCGGGCGGCCCCGGGAGCGGATGCTCCCGGGGCCGCCGTGCGTCCGCGTCCCCTCCGCCAGGGCCGCGTCCTCACTCGATCGAGTGAGTTGGCGGTGTGCCAGCAGCGGCATTGCGCGATCACGCGTCCCCGTGCCGGAGTGGCGCCCTATTCTCCTGACGGACGCTCACCATGGGCCGTGCGCCGCCGCTTCGGCGTGCGCGGACGGCCGGCGGCGGTCCGGGAGGACGGGCCAGGGCGGCGCGGGCCAGCACGCGGGGAGGTCGACATCGCTACCGACAGTGGAGACGGGGACCTTCCGCCGGGCGCCGCGCGCTACCTCGTGGCCGTGCCGGCGGCGGCGCTCTGCTGCCTGCTGACGCTGCTGCCGCTGCCCGGCCCGGCGGCGGTGCACTGGCTGGGCGCCCCGGTGGACTGGCCGAAGGTCGGGCTGCTGGCCTTCCTGCACGCCTGCTGGGAGTCGCTCGCCCAGGGCCTGTCGACGCCGTGCCTGCGGCTGGCGTGGCTGCTGCTGCGCCGTCCGCCGCTGCGCGCCCGCCGGCCGGCGCGGCCCGGCGTCAACGCGTTCTTCCCGGTGCTGTTCGCCGGGGTGCTGATGCTGCCGCCGGCCGCCGCCGGGCTGGCCGCCGTGCCGGCCGCGCTGCTCGGGGCCGCCGGGCCGGGCGGGCGGCGGCGCCAGGTGTGGAACGGCGCGCAGCTCGCGCTGTCCGCCTTCGCGTCCTCGGCGGTGTTCCACCTACTGGCCGGGCCGCAGCTGCTGCTCGGCTCGCGCTTCCCCGCCGCACTGCTGCCCGCGTTCGCCGCCCTCGCCGCGTTCTGCCTGGTCAACGGGGCTCTGGTGGGCGGCATGCGGGTGCTGGCGGAGGGCCGCTGCCCGGCCGGGCGGCGCGACGGCGCCACCGTCGTGCCGGGGCTCGCGGTGCTGGTGCACGCGGCGGGCGGGCTGATGCTCGCCGTGCTGTGGCAGGGGCCGTACGGCGCGTTCGCGGCGCTGCTGGCCCTGCTGCCGCTGTCCATCTCGGCCTGGGTGTTCGCCCAGGGGCACCGGGAGCGCGAGGCCCACCAGGCGACCGTGCGGGCGCTGGTCCAGGCGGTGGAGATCAAGGACGCCTACACCCGGGGCCACAGCGAACGGGTCGGCCGGGCGGCGGTGCTGATCGCCGATCAGCTGGGCATGGAGGCCGAGCGGCTGCGCACCCTGCGCTACGCGGGCATCCTGCACGATGTCGGCAAGCTCGGCGTGGCCACCGAGCTGCTGCGCAGAAACGGTCCCCTCACCGAGGCGGAGCGCCGGGCCGTCGAGGTGCACCCGGTGCACGGGTACGAGCTGGTGCGCGGGATCGCCTTCCTCGGCGAGGCACACGCCGGGATCCTGCACCACCACGAGCGGATGGACGGCCGCGGCTACCCGGCGGGGCTGGCCGGTGAGCAGATCCCGGAGTTCGCCCGGATCATCTCGGTCGCCGACGCCTTCGACTCGATGACCTCCACCCGTTCCTACCGGCGCGGCCGCCCGGTCACCGAGGCGGTCGCCGAGCTGGAGCGCTGCTCGGGCAGCCAGTTCGACCCGGTGATGGTGCGGGCGCTGGTGGACGCGCTGGCCGTGCACGACTGGCAGCCGGTGCTGCCGCCGCCCCCGGAGTGCATCAAGGAGGTGCCGGACATCCCGCTCGGCGTTCCCGAACCGGCCCGGGCGGCTCCGGCTCCGGGCCCGGCGCCTGGTGCGGGCCCGGGTCCGGCACCGGGCGCGGGCCCCGCTCCGGGCGCGGTGCCGGTCCAGGGTGGCGGCGGCGTCCCGACGGCCGGGTCCTCGTGAGCGCGCGGCGCGAGGTGCGGCGGGGCGCGGGGTGGGGCGCGCGGGTGGGCGCGCCGATCGCGGAGGGCGGCGCGCGGCGGCGGTCGGGCGCCGGGCGCGCGGATGCACAGGAGGGGTGCGCCGGTGCGGTGTGCGCGGTGCACGGGGCGGCCCTGGCGCTGCTGGCGGCGTCCCTCGGGGCGGTGCTGGTGCGCGGGCCCGCCCAGCCGGGGGTGGCGCTGGCCTTCACCGCGCTGATCGCGCTCGGCGAGTGCGTGCGGATCACTCTTCCGGGCGACCGCGAGCAGACCCCGATCGGGGCGGCGGGGGCGCTGGCGTACGCGCTGCTCGGGCCGCTGCGCGGGCTGCCGGCCGGGCCCGGGGTGCTCCAGGTGACGGCGGTGACCGGCGCCGGTCTGCTGCTGGCGCTGCTGCCCGCGGCGCTGCGGGCGGCCGCCGGGCGGGTGCGCGGGGCCGGTC
>NZ_JBHYUU010000131.1:0-23816 GCF_042749955.1 Kitasatospora sp. NPDC059462
GCCGGGGGGGGGCCCCCGGCCCCCGCCCCCCCCCCCCGCCCCCGGGAGCCGTCGGACGGTGGATCAGCCGAGCAGGGCCTCGATGACGCCGGTGTGGGCGTCCTTCAGCTCCGCCAGCGAGACGGTGAACTGGCCCTGGACGTCCAGGGCGTCACCGTCGACCACACCGATCCGGGTGGCCGGCAGGCCCCGCGCGGTGCACATGTCGTTGAACCGGAGCTCCTCGCTGCGCGGTACGGCCACCACGGCGCGGCCGGCCGACTCGGAGAACAGGAACACGAAGGGGTCCATGCCCTCGGGCACGACGATCCGCGCGCCCCGGCCGCCCTTGAGGCAGCTCTCCACCAGGGCCTGGCCCAGGCCGCCGTCGGACAGGTCGTGCGCGGCGTCGATCATGCCGTCGCGCGAACCGGAGATCAGGATCTCGCCGAGCAGCCGCTCGCGCTCCAGGTCGACCTCGGGCGGCAGGCCGCCCAGGTGCTCGTGGACCGCCTGCGACCAGGCCGAGCCGCCCAGCTCGTCCGCGGTGTCGCCGAGCAGGTAGAGCAGCTGCCCCTCCTCGGCGAAGGCCACCGGGGTGCGGCGGGTGACGTCGTCGATGACGCCGAGCACCGCGACCACCGGGGTCGGGTGGATGGCGACCTCGCCGGTCTGGTTGTACAGCGAGACGTTGCCGCCGGTCACCGGGGTGCCCAGGGTCAGGCAGGCGTCGGCCAGACCGCGGGTCGCCTCGGCGAACTGCCACATCACGTCCGGGTCCTCGGGGGAGCCGAAGTTGAGGCAGTCCGAGACGGCGAGCGGCTTGGCACCGCCGGCCGCGACGTTGCGGTACGCCTCGGCGAGGGCCAGCTGGGCACCGGTGTACGGGTCCAGCTTGGTGTAGCGGCCGTTGCCGTCGGTGGCGACCGAGACGCCGAGGTTGGTCTCGTCGTCGATCCGGATCATGCCCGAGTCCTCGCCGTGCGAGAGCACGGTGTTGCCGAGCACGTACCGGTCGTACTGGTCGGTGATCCAGGACTTGGAGGCCTGGTTCGGGTGCGAGGCGACCTTCAGCAGGTCGGCCTTCAGGCCCTCACCGGTGGCCGGGCGGGCCAGCCGCTCGGCGGTCGGGGCGTCGGCCTGCAGCGCGTCCTGCCAGCTCGGGCGGGCGAACGGGCGCTGGTAGGTCGGGCCCTCGTGGGCGACGGTGCGCGGCGGCACGTCCACGACGAGGTCGCCGTGCCAGTAGATCTCCAGCCGCTCGCCGTCGGTGACCTCACCGATGACGTTCGCGATGACGTCCCACTTCTCGCAGATCTCCAGGAAGCGGGCGACCTTCTCCGGCTCGACGATGGCGCACATGCGCTCCTGCGACTCGCTCATGAGGATCTCCTCCGGCGAGAGCGTGTGGTCGCGCAGGTGCACGGTGTCGAGGTCGATCCGCATGCCGCCGGAGCCGGCCGAGGCCAGCTCGGAGGTGGCGCAGGAGAGCCCGGCGCCGCCGAGGTCCTGGATGCCCTTGACGAGCTTCTCGCGGAAGATCTCCAGGGTGCACTCGATGAGGAGCTTCTCCTGGAACGGGTCGCCGACCTGGACCGCCGGGCGCTTGGCCGGCTTGCTGTCGTCGAAGGTCTCGGAGGCGAGCACCGAGACGCCGCCGATGCCGTCGCCGCCGGTGCGGGCACCGTAGAGGATGACCTTGTTGCCGGCGCCGGAGGCCTGCGCGAGGTGGATGTCCTCATGCTTCATGACGCCCACGCACAGCGCGTTGACCAGCGGGTTGCCCTGGTAGCAGGAGTCGAAGACGACCTCGCCGCCGATGTTCGGCAGGCCCAGGCAGTTGCCGTAGCCGCCGATGCCCGCGACGATCCCGGGCAGCACGCGCCGGGTGTCGGGGTGGTCGGCCGCGCCGAACCGCAGCGGGTCCATCACGGCGACCGGGCGGGCGCCCATCGCCAGGATGTCGCGGACGATGCCGCCGATGCCGGTGGCCGCGCCCTGGTAGGGCTCGATGTACGACGGGTGGTTGTGCGACTCGACCTTGAAGGTGACCGCGTAACCCTGGCCGACGTCGACCACACCGGCGTTCTCGCCGATGCCGACGAGCATCGCGTCCGTCTCGGGCTTCTTCTCGCCGAACTGCTTCAGGTGGACCTTGGAGCTCTTGTACGAACAGTGCTCCGACCACATGACCGAGTACATCGCGAGTTCCGCGCCGGTCGGGCGGCGGCCGAGAATCTCCCGGATGCGCGCGTACTCGTCCTGCTTGAGGCCGAGTTCGGCCCACGGCTGGGCGGCGTCCGGGGTCTGCTCGGCGTTCTTGACGGTGTCGAGGCTCATCAGGCGTTCACCAGCTGCTTCAGGACGGAAGTGAAGAAGCCCAGGCCCTCGGTGGTGGGACCGGTGAGCGGCTCCACGGCGTGCTCGGGGTGCGGCATCAGGCCGACGACATTGCCGGCGGCGTTGGTGATGCCGGCGATGTCGCGGTACGAACCGTTGGGGTTGACGTCGAGGTAACGGGCGACCACCCGGCCCTCGGCCTCCAGCTCGTCGAGGACGTGCTCGTCGGCGACGAAGCGGCCCTCACCGTTCTTCAGCGGGACGACGATTTCCTGGCCGGCCGCGTAATCGCGGGTCCAGGCGGTGCCGCTGTTCTCGATCCGCAGCTTCTGGTCGCGGCAGACGAAGTGCAGCGAGTCGTTGCGGGTGAGCGCGCCGGGCAGCAGGTGCGATTCGCACAGCACCTGGAAGCCGTTGCAGATACCGAGAACCGGCATTCCCGCCCTGGCCTGCTCGATGACGGTCTCCATCACCGGCGAGAAGCGGGAGATCGCGCCGCAGCGCAGATAGTCGCCGTAACTGAATCCGCCCGGCAGGACGACCGCGTCGACCTGGTGGAGATCCTTGTCACGGTGCCACAGCGCGACCGGCTCGGCGCCGGCGAGGCGGACCGCGCGCTGGGCGTCGCGGTCGTCGAGGGAGCCGGGGAAAGTGACGACGCCGACGCGGGTGGTCACTTGCCCTCCTCCTCGACGCGGACCGTGAAGTCCTCGATCACGGTGTTGGCGAGAAAGGTCTCGGCGGCTTCGCGGATACGGGCGAGCGCGGCGTCATCGACCGGGCCCTCCAGCTCCAGCTCGAAACGCTTGCCCTGGCGGACGTCGGCGATCCCGGTGAATCCGAGACGGGGCAGTGCGCGCTGCACCGCCTGTCCCTGGGGGTCGAGGATCTCCGGCTTGAGCATGACGTCGACTACGACGCGTGCCACTGGCACTCCCGGTGGTGTCTTCGTGAGGCGGGGGAACTCCAGACTACCGGGGGTTTCGGGCAGGATTGCTGGCCGGGCGTAGTGACGCGCGTAGACCCACGACCCTTACGCCGCAAGGCCCGCGTCCCCCCGGGACCCCCCGCCGTACGCCCCTTTTCGCCGGATTCCGCGGCCCCCGCGGGAACGGCCGAAGAGCACCCGAATACCGGCACTCCGGACAGATCGGCCAGCCGGGTGCACCCGGTATCCGGCGCCCCGGCGAAGACACGTGAATATCCGGAAAAGAAAGCCGGACTCTTCGATTTCTCCCCGCTTCGGGTGCAGAATAGGGCCACCTGCCGCGGCGAGTGCTGCGTATCCGGCACGGCCATCCGGCCTGCCCGTATGCACCCGCGCGATAGGTGCACATCAGGCCCGGGGGCGCGCCCGCGTCCTTGTCGGCCGAATTGCCCGAGAGGATTGACACCCATGGCTCAGCGTGTAGTTGTCACGCTCTCCGACGACCTGGACGGCGGCGCCGCCGCGGAAACGGTCCACTTCGGCGTGGACGGGAAGTCGTACGAGATCGATTTGTCCGTGGACAACGCGGAAAAGCTGCGGGAGGCCCTCGCCCCGTTCGTCGCCGCCGGCCGCCGCCAGAGCCGCACCGGGAAGTCCTTCCGGCGCACCGCCCTCACCCCGGACCCGGCCGCCGTGCGCGCCTGGGCCCAGTCCCGCGGCATGGAGCTGCCGGCCCGCGGCCGGATCCCGAAGCACGTGTACGAGGCGTTCGCCGAGGCGAACTGAACACCCGCGGGCACCGGTCGTCCCGCCCGCGCCCGAGCGGCGGGACGACCACCCCTTCGGATGCTGTAGAGTATTCCTCGTCGCCGCAACGGAGAGATCCGGGAAGGCGGCCGGTGCCCCACCAGGCACCGTGCGGACGTGGCTCAGTTGGTAGAGCATCACCTTGCCAAGGTGAGGGTCGCGAGTTCGAATCTCGTCGTCCGCTCGCAGTGCGCGAGCACAGCACAATTGCATAGTTCCACCCTGCGGACGTGGCTCAGTTGGTAGAGCATCACCTTGCCAAGGTGAGGGTCGCGAGTTCGAATCTCGTCGTCCGCTCCAGTACGAAGGGCCCTCTCGATTGAGAGGGCCCTTCGGCGTTTTCCCCTCCCGCCCCCCCATGACATTTGTCATCGCGGACCCGTGGATCCGCACCGGGTTCTCATGAGGCCGCGCACTGCCCCCGGCCGCCCGGCGACGGGAGGCTTGAGGCATGGAAACGAGCCAGCCCCACCGCACCGGCGACGACGTGATCGAGGTCACCGGTCTGCACCGCCACTACGGCACCGGCAGCAGCCGCTACCACGCCGTCCGCGGCGTCGACCTGACCGTCGGCCGCGGTGAGCTCTTCGCCCTGCTGGGCACCAACGGGGCCGGCAAGACCTCCACCATGGAGCTGATCGAGGGCCTCGCCGCCCCGACCGACGGCCGGGTCCGGGTGCTCGGCCGCGACCCGTACCGCGAGCGCGCCGCCGTCCGCCCCCGGATCGGCATCATGCTCCAGGAGGGCGGCTTCCCCGGCGACCTCACCGTCGCCGAGACCGGCCGGGCCTGGGCCGGCGCCACCAGCCACGCCCGCCCGCTGGACGAGGCCCTGGAGCTGGTCGACCTCGGCCACCGCCGCGACGTCCGGGTCAAGCAGCTCTCCGGCGGCGAGCGCCGCCGCCTCGACCTCGCGATGGCCCTGCTCGGCCGGCCCGAGGTGCTGTTCCTGGACGAGCCGAGCACCGGCCTCGACCCGGAGGCCCGCGCCGCCGTCTGGCGGCTGGTCCGCGAGCTGCGCGCCCAGGGCACCACGGTGCTGCTCACCACGCACTACCTGGAGGAGGCCGAGGAGCTCGCCGACCGGCTGGCGATCATGCACGGCGGCCGGATCGTCGCCGCCGGCACGGTGGCCGAGGTGATCGCCGGACGGCCGTCGCAGATCTCCTTCGAGCTGCCCGAGTTCACCGGCGCCTCGATCCCGCCGCTGGCCGGGGCCACCGTCACCGCCGACGGCCGCAAGGTCACCGTCCGCACGCCGCACCTCCAGGCGACGCTGACCGACCTGCTCGGCTGGGCCGGCCACCACGGCATCGCCCTCGGCGCCCTCGACGCCCGCAGCGCCTCGCTGGAGCAGGCCTTCCTGGCCATCGCCGCCGAGGCCGCCCACCAGCCCCCGGCCGACTCCCCCGCCGCTCCCCCCGCCCGCCGCAAGCTGATCGGACTCGCCCGATGACCACCGCCACCGCCACCACCACCGGGCCGAAGAGCACCACCGTCCGCCGGCTGCTCGCCCTGGGCCGGGCCGAGGGCATCCTGCTGCTGCGCAACCGGACCGCCCTGTTCACCGCCGTGCTGCTGCCGCTCCTCCTGATCTTCGGCCTGCAGAACGTGCTCACCCAGCAGGCCGAGGGCAACCCCGGCCTCGACGTCGACTCGCTGCTGGTCAACGGCGCGGTCGGGATGGTGCTGGCGTTCGTCGTCTACTACAACCTCACCGCCGCCTACGTGGCCCGCCGCGGCGAGCTGGTGCTCAAGCGGCTGCGCACCGGCGAGGCCCGGGACCTGGAGATCCTGGCCGGCACCGCCGTCCCCTCGGTCGGCCTGGCCCTGGTGATGTGCACCGTGATCGGCGTCGTCGGCGCCACCGCCCTGGACCTCACCGCCCCGGCCAACCCGGTCCTGCTGGCCGTCGGCCTGGCCCTGGTCGTCGCGACCCTGATGGCGCTGGCCGCCGTCTCCAGCGCCTTCACCCGCACCGTGGAGAGCTCCGGCATCACCACCATGCCGGTCCTGCTGCTCACCCAGTTCGGCTCCGGCCTGTTCATCCCGCTGGAGGTCATGCCCGACCGGCTCGCCGACATCTGCCGGCTGCTGCCCACCACCCCGGCCTTCCAGCTGGTCCGGGTCGGCTGGTTCGGCACCGACGGTTCCGCCGCCCCGACCGGTTTCGCCGGCACCTGGGCCACCGCCGCCCCGCACCTGGTCACCGGCTCCATCTGGCTCGCCCTCGCGGTCTGGGGCGCCGTCCGCTACTTCCGCTGGGAGCCGCGCCGCTGACCCGGCCCCGGGCCGCCCGCACGGGCGGCCCGGTTCTTTTCGAACCTGAGGTCCGCACCCCTGCTCCACCTCTGATAGGAAGGCAGCAGCACGATCATGATCGAACGGGGAGCAGGACAGATGGGCGTCGCGAATCCGGTGCGCGCGTGGAAGAGCTCCTCCAAGCCCCAGCGCTCGGAGCTCTACCTCCGCTGGTCGCTCTACCTGATGGCGCTCGCCCCGCTGCCGATCGGACTGCTGATCAACCTGTCCGACCCGGACTACCGGACCCACCCGGCCGCCCGGGTCGCCCTGCTGCTCGGATTCGCGCAGACCCTGGTCACCCTGCGGGCCTACCGCACCTCGCTGGACCACTACCTGAAGCGGCCCACCGACCACCTGCGCTGGCTCGCCCTCGCCGGCGGCGTCGCGGTGGCCGGCAGCTGGGCGGTGCTGCTGCTCGGCCCCCGGGTCGGCGCGGCCTCCGGCACCGAGTCCGTGGTCTTCACCCTCCCGGTCACCACCACCATCCTGTTCTCCGCCTTCGGTCCGGCCTCGGTCGGGCTGCCCCCGCGCCGGGCCGCCCTCGCCGGGGCCGCCGGCCTGCTGGCCGTCCTCCCCGCGATGCTGCTGACCGGCGCCACCCCGGGGACGTGCCTGGGGCTCCTGACCGGCTGCGCGCTGGTGATGTTCTTCATCGGGTGCAGCTGCCGCAGCTTCGCCTGGCTCCAGTCGGTGGTCTGGGAGCTGGACGCCGCCCGCGAGGCGCAGTCCCGGCTGGCCGTCGCCGAGGAGCGGCTGCGGTTCTCCCGCGACCTGCACGACGTGATGGGCCGCAACCTCACCACCATCGCCCTGAAGAGCGAGCTGGCCGTCCAGCTGGCCCGGCGCGGCCGTCCGGAGGCCGCCGACCAGATGGCCGAGGTGCAGCAGATCGCCCAGGAGTCCCAGCGCGAGGTCCGCGACGTGGTCCGCGGCTACCGCACGGCGGACCTCCACGCGGAGGCGATCGGCGCCCGCGCGGTGCTCCGCTCCGCGGACGTGGCCTGCGAGATCGACCTCGGCGAGGACGCCGACCGGCTGCCGGCGCAGGTCCAGTCGGTGCTCGGCTGGGTGATCCGCGAGGCCACCACCAACGTCCTGCGGCACAGCGAGGCGGCCCGCTGCGCGATCCGGCTGCACAAGGAGGACGGCCGGGCGGTGCTGGAGCTGGAGAATGACGGGGTGCCGGCCGTGCCGCTGCCCTCCCAGGGCAGCGGCACCGGCCTGCGCGGACTGCGCGAGCGGCTCGCCGCCCACGACGGCGAGCTGACCCTCCCGCAGGCCGCACCCGGCAGCTTCCGGCTGCTCGCCAGCGTCCCGCTCTGAGAACCGCCGTACGGAAGGCCCCGCCGATGACCGACACCGCGCCCGTCCGCGTCCTGCTCGCCGACGACGAGCACCTGATCCGCGGCGCGCTGGCCGCGCTGCTCGCGCTGGAGGAGGACATCGCGGTGGTCGCCCAGGCCGCCTCCGGCCCGGAGGCGGTGGCGATGGCCCAGGCACACCGGCCGGACATCGCGGTGCTCGACCTGCAGATGCCCGGCCTGGACGGCATCGAGGTGGCCACCAGCCTGCGCGCGCTGCTGCCGGACTGCCGCTGCATGATCGTCACCGGCCACGGCCGCCCGGGGTACCTGAAGCGGGCGCTGGAGGTGGGCGTCCGGGGCTTCCTGCCGAAGACCGTCTCGGCGGCCGACCTCGCCGGGATCATCCGGACCGTGCGGGCCGGCGGCCGGTACGTGGACCCGGAGCTGGCGGCGGACGCGATCGCCGCCGGGGAGAGCCCGCTGACCCCGCGCGAGACGGACGTGCTGGAGCTCGCCGCGGACGGCACCTCGGTCGCCGAGATCGCCGAGCGGGCCGCGCTCTCCCAGGGCACCGTCCGCAACTACCTGTCCGCGGCCGCGGCCAAGCTGGGCGCGGAGAACCGGCACGCGGCGGTGCGGATCGCCCGCGAACACGGCTGGATCTGACCGCCGGGTCCGCGGGCGCTCCGCCGGGGCCTCAGGCCCAGCTGAGGCCGGTCAGCCGCTCGTAGGCCTCGACGTACTTGGCGCGGACCCGCTCGGTCACCTCGGCGGGCAGCTGCGGCGGCGGCTGCTCGCTGCGGCGGTCCCAGCCGGAGGCCGGGGAGGTCAGCCAGTCGCGGACGATCTGCTTGTCGAAGGACGGCTGCGGACGGCCCGGCTCCCAGGCGTCGGCCGGCCAGAAGCGCGAGGAGTCCGGGGTCAGCACCTCGTCGCCGATCACCAGCTCGCCGTCCAGCAGACCGAACTCGAACTTGGTGTCGGCCAGGATGATGCCGCGCTCGCGGGCGATGTCCCGGGCCCGGGAGTAGACGGCCAGGGTGGTCTGGCGCAGCTGGGCGGCCAGCTCCGCGCCGATCCGGCGGGCGGTCTCCTCGTAGGGGACGTTCTCGTCGTGCTCGCCGACCTCGGCCTTGAGCGCCGGGGTGTAGATCGGGGCGGGCAGCTCGGAGCCGTCGTCCAGGCCCTCGGGCAGGGCGATCCCGCAGACGGTGCGGGAGGCGCGGTACTCCTCCAGGCCGGAGCCGGCGAGGTAGCCGCGGGCCACGCACTCCACCGGGACCATGTCCAGGCTGCGGCAGACCAGGGTGCGGCCCTTCCAGTCGGCCGGGGCGCCGGCCGGGACCTCGGTGGAGATCACGTGGTTGGGCACGATGTCCGCGATCCGCTCGAACCACCACAGCGAGAGCTGGGTGAGGATCCGGCCCTTGTCCGGGATCTCGTTGGGCAGCACCCAGTCGTAGGCGGAGGTGCGGTCGCTGGCGACCATCACGAGGTCACCCGACTCGGTGCGGTACAGGTCGCGCACCTTGCCGGTGTGCAGGTGGACCAGGCCGGGCACCTGGACCGGCTCGGGCTTGGTGACAAATCCGCTCAAGGTCGTCTCAGTCCTCAGGGGTCGTTCGCGGGCGGTGCGGCGCGAAAGGGGAGGTCACTGGGGTCGAGTCTGTCATGACCACCCGCGCGCGCCGGTCCGAGGGCCGTTCAGCCGTTCTTGCAGAGGCGGTCCAGCAGGTTGGCGGTGGCGCGCTGGATCCGCTCGTCGGTGTGGCCGGGGCGGTCCAGCGCGGGCGACCAGGCGAAGGTGCCGGCGGCGAACACGTGGGCGCCGCTGGGCGCCCGGTAGAGCGAGGTCTCCTGGTAGCGGGTGCGCCCGGCCGGGTCCTGGTACGGGGAGTGGGCGAGCAGCACCCGCTCGGTGTGCCCGGGCAGGGCGACCTTGGGGAAGTAGCGGTCCGCCTCGCCGGCCACCAGTCCGGGCAGGCCGTCGCCCTCCTGGAGGCCGGTGCCGGCCCAGAACCAGTGCGCGGTGTGCCGGGCGACCAGCGGGACGGCGGTGGCGACCCGGCCGGAGTACTGGAGGCCGAGCAGGTGCTGCTCCGGCTCGCCCGCGTCGCGCCACAGCGCGCTGGCGGCGCCGGGCGCCCCGGCGGCCGGGTTGTCGGGACGGACCTTCTGGCGCTTGCGGCAGTTGAGCATCCGGTTGGGCTCGCCGGACGGTCCCGGGCTCAGTTCGACCCGCCAGTACATGGTGTTGGCGGAGAGGAAGACCAGCGAGGTGCCGCCGTCCCTGGCCCCCTCGACGGCGCGGCGCATCGGCTCGGACCAGTACTCGTCGTGGCCGGGGAAGACCAGTGCCCGGTGCCGGGAGGCGTCGACCAGTCCGGCGTGCAGGTCGGTGGCGGTGGCGTAGGAGAGGTCGTAGCCGTAGCGCTCGGCCCAGCGGATGAAGTCGTAGGCGTGGCCGACGTGCAGCGGGAGCCCGGCGGTGGCGTGCGGGCGGTCGAAGGAGACGGTGACGGCCGCCTCGGTCTCGCCGACCAGCAGGCCGCCGTCCCAGGCGTGGTAGAGGCTGGCGCCGCTGCGGCCGTCCTCGGGGAAGAGGTTGTACGCCTGCCAGGTGACGTCGGGGACCACCAGCAGCAGTTCGGCGGCGCGGGCGTGGTCGTCGAGGTCGCGGACGGTGAAGGGGATGTGGCTGCGGTGCAGCATGTCGGCGGTGGTGAGCACGGCGACGTACGCGCCGGGCCGCCAGTGCCGGGGGATCTGCAGCCGCCAGGTGTGCCACCAGTGGTGGCAGGAGACGGTCCGGCCGGCCACCATCGGGGCGGGCTGGACCATGCCGGCGATCAGCGGGCTCGACGTCATGTGGTGGGCGCCGTCACCCGCGTAGTGGCCGATCCGGTAGACGTCGACGGTGAACTCGCGGGGCGGGTTGACGGTGACCCGCAGGTCCACCGAGCCGCCGGGGCGCACCACACCGGCCGAGGCGAAGCCCTTGATCTGCTGTTCCTCGTCGTTGGCGCTCAGCGGGGTGCCGACCGGGGGCTTGCCGCGCACCCCGGCGGCGAGCGGGCGCTGCCCGGGGGCGTCCACCGAGACGTACCAGGGGACGTCGCCCTCGGTACCGGCGAGGTACTGGTCCGGGCTGCGCAGCCAGGGCAGCGGGCCCTGGCCGAAGGGGTCGGAGACGCTGTGCGCGTGCGTCCCGGACTCCCAGCGGCGGTTGACTTCGGTCCCCACGCGCGCCCCTCCCAGGTGCACCTCCGCCGGGCCGGCATGTGCCTCCCGCATGTGCGTGCGGACAAATACACCACACCGTGCTGGCGCTGCGTCACCCTACGGTAGCAACTAGTGGCGGGAATCTTGCGGCCCGTCGGGGGGAGGGCCTCCGGCCTGCGAAGACCCGGGGCGGCCGGTCCGGCC
Organism: Kitasatospora sp. NPDC059462; assembly: GCF_042749955.1. Classification (NCBI taxonomy): domain Bacteria; kingdom Bacillati; phylum Actinomycetota; class Actinomycetes; order Kitasatosporales; family Streptomycetaceae; genus Kitasatospora; species Kitasatospora sp. NPDC059462. Next base: position 11,089 of record NZ_JBHYUU010000131.1, read on the forward strand.
GGGGGCGCTCGCGGAGGGGGTTCGCGCCCCTCCCGGGGGGCGCCGGTCAGAGCCGGACGGGCTTCTCCAGCCGAACGTCGGCGGCGTCCAGCCACGCCCGCAGCGGCCCGTCCTGGCCCTGCTCCACGGCCTGGGCGACCGGTTCGGCGAGGTCGGTGCGGCGGACCCCGCCGAGCAGCAGCACCGGTCCGTCCAGCCAGTCCAGCCCGGGGACGGCGCCCGCGGTGTCCACGGCGGCGCAGCAGACCATCGCGGTGACGTGCTCGACCAGCACGTCCCGCCCGGTGCGGACCGGTTCGAGCAGCGGGGCGGGCGCGGCGGTGCGGGCCGGCCGGGCGGCGAGCGCGGCGGCCAGCCGCTCGCCGTCGCCGTCGGCGAGCCGGCCCAGCAGCCGGGTCAGCGTCGGGGCGCCGGGGCGGGACTGCGGGGCGAGCAGGTCCAGGGCGGACTGCAGGGCGGCGGCGCGGGCCCGCCAGCCGGCGTCCACCACCTCGGCCGGGTAGTCGGTCCACTCCAGCTCGCGCCAGCCGCCGGAGGCGGGCGCGCCGAAGAAGAGCTCGGCGGCGAGCCGGGAGACCGCGGCGTCCACCGCGCCGGGCTCCTCCAGCAGGTCGCAGGCCGGGCGGTCGCCGAGCCGGCTGCCGTAGCCGTCGGCCAGCCGGTCGCGCCGGGAGAGTTCGGTGAGCGCGGCGGCCACGCCCGCGTTGAGGTGCGCGGGGTGCCGGCCGAGCCGCCAGGCGGGCAGCGCGACCCGGGTGAGCAGCCGGTCCCAGCCCGCGTAGGCGAGGCCGACCTGCTCCTGGGCGGCGATCCGCAGGCCGTAGTCGACGCCGCGGGCCTGTTCGGAGGCCCAGCCGGCGACGGACCGCTCCAGCTCGGCGGCGTGCTCGCGGCAGACGCCGAGCAGCCGGCGGGTGATCCGGTCGGTGATCCGGTCCGTCAGCGCGGCCGGGCCGCGCCGGGACGGGCGCGGGCCGCCGGGGGCAGCGGCCGGGACGGGGACCGGGCCGTCGTCCAGGCTGGCGTCCAGGGCCCGCAGGAAGCGGCGGGCGGCGGCGATGTCGGGGTCGGCGGCGGGCGCGGTCCCGGCCACCACCGGGGCGAGCAGGGCGCGCAGCTCGCCGGCCCGCATCCACCACAGGAAGGGCGAGCCGATCACCAGGACCGGCGCGGGCGGCTCCCCGCCGTCGCCGCGGGACCGGCGGCGAGGCCGGGGCGCGGGGACGTCCTCCAGCCAGCTGTCGCAGTCCGGGGTGAGCGCCACGGCGGACGGCGCGGGGACCTCCAGCCGGTCGGCCAGGTCGTCGATCAGCCGGTACAGCTCGGGGGCCTGGGCGCGGCCGAGCGGGACGGCCGGGGTCTGCGGCGGGACGGCCCGGCGGTACCGGCGGGCGGCCGCTCCGGCCACCAGCAGGGTGAGCGCGGCCACCGCGCAGACCGTCCAGCGGGCGGCGTCCCAGCCGGCGGCGTCGGGGGAGCCGGGGGCGCCGAGCCGGCCGGTGAACCGGCCGGCGAGCAGCACCACCGCGGCGGCGGCGGGCAGTGCGGCGGCGGCCAGGGCGAGTCCCCGGATGCGCAGGACCGCCTGGGCGTGAGCGCGCGCGGTGTCGACAGCGGCCATACGGTGCGGCACCCCCTTCGGAGCCCTCGGGCGCCCGGCGACGGGCCCCTGAGCCGATTCGAAACGATCAGTTCCGACCGGGAAACGGCGGCGGCCGAGCCCCGGTCGTCCATGCTGCGTGGCGCTTCTGACATTTTCGACGCCCGTGTCCGGGTGGGTGTTCCGGATCGCCCCGGTACCACTCGTCCCGGTGACGCCGCCCGGATTCCGGACGACCCCCCGGGGCGGTGTCGGACGGCCCGGGCGTGTCCGGTCCGGCCGGACGCCGTCCAGCATCCCCCCGCGCGACCGCCGCTACCCGGCGGCGGGCGGAAGCGGCCCGACCTGTGGTGCCGTGGTCCAGCGCACCATAAGGCCGGGCACCCGGTTACGTCAGCCGGATGCGGCCGCTGTCACTCGATGGGCTGGATTCCGGCCGCCGAACGGTGTGCCGGCGCCCTCGGCCGCTCCGGCCCGCCCGGCCCCCGAAACGCCGGGCGGGGCTGCGTCCATGGGGGTTGTCCGCGGCGCTCGCGGGGGTGCGCGGGGTGCGCCGGGGTCGCACCCGGGCCGGGAACGCCCGGGCCCCCGGCGCGCGGATCGCTCGCCGGGGGCCCGGAGGGGGATGAGGGGGGTGCGCGGCCGCTACTGCGCGGCCTTCAGTGCGATGTCGCCGCGGTGCTGGCCGCCCGGCAGCGAGATCCGCTCGACCGCCCGGTAGGCCCGCTCGCGCGCCTCGGCGAGCCCGGCACCGGTCGCGGTGACCGACAGCACCCGGCCGCCCGCGCTGAGCACCCGGCCGTCCTCGGCCGCCCTGGTCCCGGCGTGCAGCACGTAGGCGGTGCCGTCGGCGGCCTCCGCCTCGGCCAGGCCCTCGATCGGGTCGCCGGTGCGCGGCGCCGCCGGGTAGCCCTCGGCGGCGATCACCACGGTGACCGCGGCGCCCTCGTCCCAGCGCAGCGGCTCCAGCTGGTCCAGCGTGCCGGTCGCCGAGGCGTGCAGGACGCCGGCCAGCGGGGTGCGCAGCCGGGCCAGCACGACCTGGGTCTCCGGGTCGCCGAAGCGGGCGTTGAACTCGATCACCCGGGTGCCGCGCGAGGTCAGCGCCAGGCCCGCGTAGAGCAGGCCGGAGAACGGGGTGCCGCGGCGGCGCAGCTCGTCCACGGTCGGCTGCAGGACGGTCTCCAGGACCTCCTCGACCAGGCCCTCGGGCGCCCAGGGCAGCGGCGAGTAGGCACCCATGCCGCCGGTGTTGGGGCCCTGGTCGCCGTCCAGGGCGCGCTTGAAGTCCTGGGCCGGCTGGAGCGGCAGGACGGTGGTGCCGTCGGTGATCGCGAACAGCGAGACCTCGGGGCCGTCCAGGTACTCCTCGATCACCACCTGGCCGCAGGCGGCGGCGTGGGCCAGCGCCTCGTCGCGGTCGGAGGTGACCACGACGCCCTTGCCGGCGGCCAGGCCGTCGTCCTTGACCACGTACGGGGCGCCGAAGGCGTCCAGCGCCTCGGCGGCCTCGGCGGGCGTGGTGCAGACGTAGGAGCGGGCGGTGGGCACCCCGGCGGCGGCCATGACGTCCTTGGCGAACGCCTTGGAGCCCTCCAGCCGGGCGGCCTCGGCGGACGGGCCGAACACCGCGACGCCGGCCGCGCGCAGGGCGTCGGCGACGCCCGCGACCAGCGGGGCCTCCGGGCCGACCACGACCAGTTCGGCGCCGAGCCCGCCGGCGAGCGCGGTGACCTGCGCGCCGTCCAGCTGGTCGACCGGGTGGACCGTCGCCACCTGTGCGATCCCGGCGTTGCCCGGGGCACAGTGCAGCTCGGTCACGGCGGGATCTTGGGACAGAGAGCGGCACAGGGCGTGTTCGCGGGCGCCGCCGCCGATGACGAGGACCTTCACGCTGGGCAAGGGTAGCCGGTGGCCGGTTCCGGCCGCTCTCCGGTCCCGTAGGAAGAGACAGCCGCGGGGGTCCGGTACACGTACGGCCTCGGAGGAACCTCCAGCTCCGGGAGCCGATGAGCGCCGTGCGGTGTCCGGGTCAGGACAGCGGGTCACCGAACCCTCGCTCGGACGGGTGAAATCCCGCCGACCGCCGCAACCCTCCCACCTCGGGATCCATTGGCCGAATCCGGTAACGATCATTGGCGAAGCGCCCACACGGTAAGCCATTTGGCGGTAAGAAGTGCTGTTGGACCACCACCGGCAGCCGTCGGTGACGCCGCCCCGGGCACCCGCGGAACGCCCCGGAACGGCGGTGTGGCCGCCGCGTTGTCCGTCGTTCCACGAGCCGTCAGGCCGTGGACACGTCGGTCCGCGCAGAGTCGGAACCAGCCAGACCAGCAGTCCGCCCGCCACAGGGAGCCCCACAGGTGAGCCAGCCGGAAATGCAGCCCGAGGAGAGTGCCTGGGGCAAGGAGATCGGCGAGGAGGACCAGCCCGCCACGACCGTGGCGCGCCGGGCCTCCACCCGTCGCCGGTCCGATCTGAGCACCAGACAGTTCCCCCTGGGGGACTGGGGCGAGCCCGCCGAGCGGCTGGAGGAGCTGTACCGCTGGTCCGAGGAGCGGGCGGTCGAGGCCATCGAGTGGTACCGCAGGGACCGGGTCTGGAAGCGCCGCTGGGCCCGGCTGCTGCGGTTCGGTTCGGCCGGCTTCGCGGCCGGCGGGGTCACCGCGCCGTTGGTCGGCCTCACCGGGACCGTCTCCCACGCCACCGACTGGGGCTTCGTGGGGCTGGCGCTGGCCGCCGGCTGCTACGGCGCGGACCGGGTGTTCGGGCTGACCTCCGGCTGGATGCGCGACGTCTCCACCGGGCAGGCGCTGCAGCGCCGGCTGGAGGCCTTCCAGTTCGACTGGGCCTCGGAGTGCGTCCGGGAGGTGCTCGGCCCCACCGAGGGCACCGCGGGCGAGGCCGCCGAGCGGTGCCTCGGGGTGCTGCGGCGGTTCTGCGAGGACGTCTCGGACATGGTCCGCACCGAGACCTCGGAGTGGATGCTGGAGTTCCGGGCCGGGATGACCCGGCTGCCCACCCAGGCCGCCGGCAGCTGGGGCGGGCGCAGCGAGCCGGGCGTCGGTGCCCAGGTGCGGGTGCTGCCGCCGCCGGGGACCAGGCCCACCATGCCGCGCCAGCGGCCGCCGGAGGGCCCGCTGCGGTAGGGAGGGGCGCGGCGGGCCCGGGAACGGGCGGCCCGGGGGCTCCGGAGGGCCACGGGGGCCCGGGAGGCTCAGGCGAAGACGATCATGGAGCCCTGGTGCAGGCTCCGGGTCGCCGCCGCGTACAGGCCCGCCCAGGCGTGCCGCTCCCGGGCGAACGGGTGCAGGTCGTCCAGCGGCGGGCCGAACGGCTGCTCCAGGCCGGTCGGGCCGAGCGGCCTGGTCGGCGCCGGCGGGGCGAGCGGGTCGATGCCCAGCGCCGGGGCGACGGCCTGCAGCTCGCGCAGCAGCCCGTGGCTGGAGCCGAGCGGGCCGCCCGCGGCGAGCAGCGACTCCTCCACCAGCGGGGCGGCGAACTCGATCGGCACGTAGGCGCCGGCGTGGTCGAAGTGCCAGACCAGGTGCGACTGCTCGGCGCTGCTCTCGAACATCTCCAGCAGCTGCTCGTAGTCGCCGCCGAGCGCGTCCACCGGCGTGATGTCCAGGCCGGTCAGGCCCAGCAGGTAGGCCCGGCGCAGGAAGTGCAGCGAGTCGTAGTCGAACGCGGCTATCGGCTCGACCGCCCCGCTGAGCCCCGGCACGTACCGGTACACCGGCATCTCGGGCAGCCCGCGGGAGGCCAGCACCTGGTTGTAGAGCGCGAGGTCGTCCCGGAAGGGGTTGTCGGGGCTGTGGCTCAGAACGTCCACCAGCGGGACGAGCCAGAGGTCGCAGGCCATGGCCGGCTCTTCCTCTCCGGACGCGGGGGACCGGCCGCGCGGCGGCGGACGGCGGATGGGCGGGTCGGTGCCCGGACGGCCGGTACGACGGGCGGCCGGGACGGACGACCGCCCACCCTACCGGCCCGGCGAGCGATGCGGATCGGGCCGTCCCCCGGGCAGTTGGTCCGGCGGCGGGCCGGCCGGCCGGCGGCCGAACCGCCCGTACGGCACCGCGCGCGGCTGCGGCACCAGGCCGAGCCCCAGGCCCAGTTCGCGGCCCAGCTCGCGGCCGATCTCGCGGTCCCGCCCCCGGGCGCCGCCGCCCGCGCGGCCCGGTTCCGCCGGTCGGGCGGGCTCCCCCGGACCGGGCGCCTCGGCGGCGCCGGGACCGGTGCCCGCCCCGGTCTTCCCCGGCGCGGCGTCCCCCGGGGCGTCGGGCGGCGCGGCCGCGGCGTCCTGGCCGCCCGGCGCGGCGGACGCGTGCCCGGTCAGCAGCGGCAGCACCCCCACCGACTCGACCGGCTGGCCGGCCAGCTCGGCCAGCAGCCCGGCGGTGAAGAGGTCGTACTCGCAGATGATCCGGTGGGCGCGCGGCACGTCGCGCGCCTCGATCGCGTCCACCAGGTCGAGGTGGCCGTCCCAGCAGACCCCGGCCAGCTCGGGCAGCGTCCGCAGGTAGCGCGCGGCGAACATCCACGACTGCACCCGCAGCCAGTCCAGGTACTCGGCGATCCGACGGTTGCCGAGCAGCCCGCCGACCTCCTGCCAGAACCGGCGGTCGCAGCCCACCATGACGTCCAGGTTCCCCGCCCGGGACGCCCGCAGCGCCGCGTCCGCCCGGCGGCGCAGCGAGCTCATCCGGCTGTCGTCGTGCCGGCCGGCCTCGACGGCCAGCCGCCGGAAGTAGCTGTCGGTGATCAGCACCCGGGACTCGAAGATCTCCCGGAAGTCGTCCCAGCCGAACTCGGGAACGGTGAAGCCGCGGTGGTGCTCGGCCCGGAGCAGCCCCTGCGCCGAGAGGTCGACCAGGGCCTCCCGGGCCGGGGTCGCCGAGACGCCGTACAGCTCGGCGATCTCCTTGACGGTGAAGTTCCGCCCGGCCGCCAGCCGGCCGGCCATCATCTCCTCGCGCAGCGCGCCGGCTATCTGCTCGCGCAGGCTGTTGCGCTGGATGACGGGGCGGGGGTCGCCCGCGTCGGTGCCGAACATGCGCGCGACCTCCTCGGGCGGGCTGGACGGCCTGACGGGGACAGACCGGCGACGTACGGGCTGGTAACACGACGGGGGCTCATCTTCTCAAAAAGGACACCGACGTGTACAAGCCCCCCATACGTCCCGGCGCGCCCCCTCGTCCCGGCCCCTCGTCCCGGCCCTCCCGACCGCCCTCCGGACCGCCCCGTCAGCGCTGGACCGGCGCCGGGATCCCCAGCAGGCGGTCCCGGTGCACCGGGAACTCGGCACGCGCCTTCGCGACCTCCGCCGGGTCGAACTCCACGGTCAGCACCTCCTCCCCCGCCCCCGCCTCGGCCAGCACCCGGCCCCACGGGTCCACCGCGATGCTGTGGCCGGCCTGCTCGACCCCGCCGTGCGTCCCCGCCGTGTTGCAGGCCAGCACATAGGCCTGCTCCTCCACCGCGCGCGCCCGGTTCAGCAGCGTCCAGTGCTCCCGCCGCCGCTCCGGCCAGGCCGCCGGCACCACCAGCACCTGCGCACCCGCGTCCAGCAGCGCCCGGAACAGCTCCGGGAACCGCAGGTCGTAGCAGGTCGCCAGGCCCAGCGTGCCGACGTCGGTGGCCGCGGTGACGATCTCCTGCCCGGCGCCCATCACCACCGCCTCGCCGCTGTCGAAGCCGAAGCGGTGGATCTTGCGGTAGGTGTGCACCAGCTCGCCGTCCGGGGCGAACAGCAGCGAGGTGTTGTAGATCGGCCCGTCCGGATCGCGCTCGACGATCGAACCGGCGTGCAGCCAGACCCCCGCCGCGCGGGCGGCCGCCGCCATCGCGTCCGAGGTCGGCCCGTCCAGGGCCTCCGCACCGTCCGACCAGAGGTCGTGGGCGAACCCCCCGAGCGGCCACAGCTCCGGGAGGACGACCAGGTCGGCCCCCCGCTGCGCCCGCACCAGGGCGGCCGCACGGGCCCGCCGCTCGGCCGGGGGCTCGGCGTCGGAGACCACGAGTTGGATCAATGAAGCGCGCACAGTACCACCGTCCACGGCAAGAGTCCTACGATCGTCACCCGAAAGCGCTGCCCTGCTCTCTCCCGGCAGCGTAACGTGCGGTTAGCGTGTGCGCCGGGAAGCCGGACAACCCGGCCGCCCAGGAACCCGCGGGCACGCGTGGCAAGGCAGCTGACGGAGGGCCGGAGATTCCCGTGACGGACAACCAGACCGTGCAGGCTTACACCGAGGCGTGGACCCGGTCCATCGAGGCGATATCCGAACTGGTGACCCCCCTGCCCGAGGGTTCCTGGAACCGGGCCACCGAGTGCCCCGGCTGGTCCGTCCGCGACATCGTCTCGCACGTGATCGCCGTCGAGTCCGAGCTCCTCGGCGACCCGCGCCCGATCCACTCCCTCCCCCGCGACCTGCGCCACGTCACCACCGAGGCCGCCCGCTACCTCGAACTGCCCGTCGACAAGCGCCGCTGCCACACCGCGCTGGAGATGACCAGCGAGCTGGAGTACACGATCATCCGCCGCTCCCGCGCGCTGCGGAACGCCAAGCAGATGCCCAACGAGCCGGTCCGCCGGCCGGGCGGCCCGCAGGGCGGCGAGATCAAGTACTACGAACTGCTGCGCCAGCGCGCCTTCGACGTCTGGGTGCACGAGCAGGACCTCCGCCGCGCCCTCGGCGCCCCCGGCAACCTCGACTCCCCCGGGGCCCTGGTCGCCCGCGATGTCCTGCTGCAGGCCCTGCCGAAGGCCGTCGCCCACCAGGCCGGCGCCCCGGCGGGCACCGCGCTGGTCGTCGACGTCACCGGCCCCGTCGAGTTCCTGCGCACCGTGCGGGTGGACTCCGCCGGGCGCGGCACCGTCGACGAGTCCGTCAGCATCGCGCCCGACGTCCAGCTCACCCTCGACTGGGAGACCTACGTCCGCCTCGCCTGCGGCCGCGGCCGCCCGGGCCCGGTGACCGTCGAGGGGGACCGGGAGCTGGCCGACCGCGTCCTGGCCAACTTCTCCGTCACCCCGTGACGGACCCGGCCGGCGCCGACGGCGCGCGGGGAGCACCCGCCGCTCCCGTGGGGCCCGCGCGGCCGCGGGGCCGCCGGCCAACCCCCCCCGCCCCGCGGCGCCGGCCCGGCCGGGCGCCGCCCGCGCCGGCCCACCCCCGCCGCCGGGGTTGCCCCCCCCGCGTCCGCGGGCCGGCAGCCCTGTGCCGGGGCCGCCGCGAGCTTCTTCCGGAGCCGGAGGATCATCAGGGTGCCCACCACCAGCGGGACGTACTGCCAGCAGAACGCCCAGCGGAAGGCGCTCGCCGTGTAGCTGCCGGTGCCGTCCGGGGTGAGGGCGTCCAGGAGGACGCCGATGCCGAAGAGGGTGATCATCGTGCCGATGAAGCCGCCCATGTTGACGATGCCGGAGGCGGTGCCGAGGCGTTCGACGGGGTTGCGGGCGCGGGCGTAGTCGAGGCCGACGAGCGAGGCGGGGCCGTTGCTGCCCATCACCAGGACGACCGCGACCAGCAGCCACAGCGGCGGGTGGCCGCCGGGCCAGGCGAGCGCCACCGCCCACAGCAGCGCGGTGGCGCCGATGACGGTGAGCACGATGGGCATCCGGGCCCGGGCGGTGCGGGACAGGACGCGGCCGAAGAGGAAGCCGAAGCTCATGTTGGAGAGCACCAGCAGGGTCAGCAGCCCGCCGGCCGCGGCGCGGGTCATGCCCTGGGCCTCGACGAGGTAGGGCAGGCCCCAGAGCAGGCCGAAGGCGTTGCCCGGGAACTGGGTGGTGAAGTGGATCCACAGGCCCAGCCGGGTGCCCGGCTCCCGCCAGGTCTCCCGGACCTGCCGGCCGATGCCGGGCCGGGGCCGCCCGGCGGGTGCCACCGCCTCGGCCGGCCCGTCCGGCGCCTCCCGCAGGAAGAGCGCGACGAGGGCGAACACCGCGACGCCCAGCAGGGCGATGGCGGTGAAGGTGGGCGTCCAGCCCTCGCTGTGCAGGGCCTGGGCGAGGACGACGGTGGTGACCAGGTTGCCGCTCATCCCGGCGAGGCCGGTCAGCTGGGCGACCAGCGGGTTCTTGGCGGCGGGGAACCAGCGGGCGGCGATCCGCAGCACGCTGATGAAGGTCATCGCGTCACCGCAGCCGAGCACGGCCCGGGAGGCGAGCGCGGGGCCGAAGGAGCCGGAGAAGGCGAAGGCGAGCTGGCCGGCGCTGAGCAGGACGACGCCGAGCAGCAGCACCCGGCGCGGTCCGAACCGGTCGACCAGCAGGCCGACGGGTATCTGCATGGCCGCGTAGACGAGGACCTGGAGGATCGAGAAGGTGGAGAGCGCGGAGGCGCCGATGCCGAAGCGGTCGGCGGCGTCCAGCCCGGCGACGCCGAGGCTGGTGCGGTGGATGACGGCCAGGACGTAGACACTGACGCCGATGGACCAGGCGAGCCAGGCGGCCCGGCCACCCGGTGGGTGGTGGGCGGCGGAGGGGCCGGTGGCGGGGCCGGCGCCGGCACGGGGAGCGGGGGCGGACAGGGGGCGGACTGAACTGGCGGGCTCCACGGTCATAGTGGCCCCAGATTAGTCATCCCATCATTGGACGGACAGGGCAGGGTCAGGGGGACGGGTACGAACCATCCGGTCCGCCCCGGGGCCCGGAACGGACCCGGGGCGGACCGGAGCGCCGCCGTGCGGGGTTCAGCCGGTCACCGTCCAGGACACCGAACGCGTCATGTAGCGGTCCCGGAAGGCCTCGTCGCGGACCCAGTCCGTGGTGTCCCGGACGGTGGCCGTGACGGTCGCGCCGTGCCCGGGCCGCAGCGCCAGCGCCGCGGTGTCCAGCCGGTTGCGGTCCCCGCCCTGCGGCTCGACCGGGACGCCGTCCACCGTCCAGTCCACCCTCAGCTGCCGGGCGCCGGCCAGCGGGAGCGGCCGGACCTCCAGCCGGGGCCGGCCGGTGACCTCGCCGGGCGCCGGCACCGGGTCGTCGGCGGGCCTGACCCGCCGGTAGATCTCCTCGATGATGGCCTCCCGGGAGGGCAGGTTGTAGGCCCCGCCGAGGGTGCGCATCACCGAGTCCCGGGTGGGCCGGTAGATGCCGTTGGCGCTGCGGTAGGCGCCGGTCGTCCCGGCGCCGTCCGGGGACTCCGCGCCCAGCCAGCGCCACCACTTGGTCTGCTTGCGGCGCATCTCCTCGGCGTTGTCGGTGGCGAGGTTGGGGTAGTCGGCGTCGTCCGGCGCGCTGTCGTACTCGTCGCCGAGGTCCCCCACGGTGTGCCCTATCTCGTGCTGGATGATCCGCCCGGCGTCCGGGCTGCCGCCGGCCAGGGTGGTCACCCCGGTGCCGCCGGCGCCGCCGTACTCGGTGGAGTTGGCCAGCGCGATGAGGTACTGCGGGCCGTCGCCGTGGCCGGCGTAGCGGGCGGCCGCCTCCTCGTCGGCGCAGAGCAGCCGGGCGGTGCCCTCGCACCAGAAGTGCATGCCGAGCGGGGTGGCGGGCCGCCGGCCGCGGTTCTCGGTCTCGGCGATGCCGGAGACCGCGGAGGCCACCTCGACCCGCCTTATGTTGAAGAAGCCCTGGTAGCTGCGGAACGGCTCGATGTCCATCAGCGCGCGCCAGGCCCGGTCCGCCTGCGCCCGGAACAGGTCCTGCTCCCCGGCCGTGTAGCCGTCGCCGAGCAGGACGAGGGTGATCCGGTTGGCCGGGTCCCCGGTGCGCCGTATGTCGACGGTCGGGGCCTCTCCGGCGGTCTGCAGGTCGGCGTGCTGCACCGCGGTGTGCGGCGGCACCGCGCGGTCGGCGGGGGCGCCGGGTCCGATCGCCCCGAACGGCGGGGGCCCGGCCAGTTCGAGCGCGGCCGGGAGCACGGCGGTGGACACCAGCACGAGCGCGGCCAGACTCCGGACGATCCGGCCAGGGTTGCCAGGCGGCATACGGGTGCGTCCTCGACGTTCCGGTCACCCGGCGTCGCCCGGGTGGTGGACGCGAAGACGTACCCGGACCGGCGTGTCGTCCTCACCGAACGGCGAAAAAGTCACCGATCTGGACGAACCACAAGAATCTCACCAGTCATACCGACGATCAGATCGGATGCCCGGACGGCGGCACGAAGGGGCCCCGCCCCCGCACCTCGGTGCGCGGACGGGGCCCCTTCCTCGTGGCCGGGGCGGCTCAGCCCCAGGTGATCAGGCGCTTCGGCTGCTCCAGGATGCCCGCGATGTCCGCGAGCACCTTGGAGCCCAGCTCCCCGTCGACCAGCCGGTGGTCGAAGGACAGCGCCAGCGTGGTGACCTGGCGCGGGACGACCTTGCCCTTGTGCACCCACGGCAGCTCCCGGACCGCCCCGAAGGCGAGGATGGCCGCCTCGCCGGGGTTGAGGATCGGGGTGCCGCTGTCGACGCCGAAGACGCCGACGTTGGTGATCGTGATCGTGCCGCCCTGCATGTCGCCGGGCGCCGTCTTCCCCTGCCGGGCGGTGTCGATCAGCTCGCCGAGCGAGACCGCCAGTCCGGAGAGGGTCCTCGCGCCCGCGTCCTTGATGTTGGGGACGATCAGGCCGCGCGGGGTGGCCGCGGCGATGCCGAGGTTCACCTGGCCCTTGATGACGATCTCCTGGGCCGCCTCGTCCCACTGGGCGTTGATCCCGGGGTTGCGCTTGATCGCGGTGAGCAGCGCCTTGGCGACCAGCAGCAGCGGGCTGACCCGGACGTCCCGGCCCAGCTCGCCGCTCTCCTTGAGGCGGCGGACGAACTTCATCGTCCGGGTGACGTCGACCTGGACGAACTCGGTGACGTGCGGGGCGGTGAAGGCCGAGGCCACCATCGCCTGCGCGGTCGCCTTGCGGACGCCCTTGATCGGCACCCGGACGTCGCCGGCGCCGGGGACGGCCACCGGCTGCGCGGCCGGCTCGGCGGCCTGCTCGGCGGCCGGGGACGGGGCCGCGGCCGGGGCGGCGGCGGCCGCCGCGTGGGCGTGCAGGTCCTCGCGGGTGATCACGCCCTCCGGACCGGTCGGGGTGACGGCCCGCAGGTCGATCCCGAGGTCCTTGGCCAGCTTGCGCACCGGCGGCTTGGCGAGCGGCCGGTCGCCGCCCACCGCGACGGCCGGCGCGGGGGCCGGGGCCGGAAC
>NZ_JBHYUU010000132.1:0-23455 GCF_042749955.1 Kitasatospora sp. NPDC059462
CCCGGGGCCGGCGGCCTCCTCCCGGCCGGCCGCGGCGCGCTGCTGCTCGCGCTTGCGCAGCCGCTCGGCGGCCTGGGCCGCGCGGACCCGGTCCAGCTTCACCGCGTACCGCTGGCGCTCCAGCCGGCGCAGGTGGCCGATGTAGAGGGTGAGCAGGACGGCCGGGAGCGCGGGAACCCACAGGAAGGCCAGTCCGGCCACCGCCGCGACCACCGCACCCAGCGCGAAGGCCAGGAAGAGGACGGTCACCATGCGGCGCCGGCGGGCCAGCAGCCGCGCCCGGCGCTCGCCGCCGCCCCCCTCGGGTCCCGGACGCGCCTCGGCCCGGCCCGCCGGGCGGGGGGGCGCCGGTTCGTCCGCCGGGCCGCCCGGGGCGGCCGCGGGGTCGTCGGAGGCGGCCGCGTCCCGCTCGGGGGGGCCGTCCTCGCTCTGCTCGTCGTCACGCGGTTCGTCGCCCAGGGCCCGGGACGCCCGCCGCTCCAGCGCCGAACGCCCGGCCAGCAGGCGGATGGCGGTGCTGAAGCGTTCCGTCGGGCGCGCCTCGTTGAGCTCGTCCTGCCTGCGGAGCCACATCGGCACCAGATAGGCGGCCCAGGCCCCTACGATGACGGCGTAGATAAGGCCGCTACTGCTCACGATTCACACCGTACGGGCGTGGAGGAAGGGCCGGTAGCAATTTGGCACGGCGTGTCGTGTGATCAAGCTGATTCTCCGACTATTTTGCCGGTATTTGTGCCCGTCCGTCGCCGCGCCGATGCCATATCGATATTTCATTCGAACATACATTCAATTTCCCCGACGGCGACCCGAGCTGAGGGAGCGCCAGCGTTCCAGCATCCCCTCCGGGACCTCCTCGGCGGTGAGTGCGAACACCAGGTGGTCCCGCCAGTCGCCGTCGATGTGCAGATAGCGCGGCCGCATTCCCTCCGGACGGAAGCCGAGCTTTTCCACCACCCGCCGGCTCGGGCCGTTCTCCGGCCGGATGCACACCTCGATTCGGTGCAGCCCCAGGGTGCGGAAACAGTGGTCCACCGAAAGCGCCACGGCGGTCGGCATGATCCCCCGGCCGGCCACCCCCTCGTCGATCCAGTAACCGACGTTGGCCGAGCACATCGAGCCCCAGGTGATCCCGCCGACGGTCAACTGTCCGACCAGCCGGCCCCGGTAGAGCACCACGAAGGGCAGCATCCGGCCGGCCGAGGCCTCGCCGCGCAGGTAGCGCACCATCTGCCGGTAGGTCGGGCGCGGGCCCGCCGCGAGGCCGGCCGGGCCGGGCGGCACGGTGGCCTCCCAGCGCCGCAGCCAGTCCCGGTTGCGGCGGCTGACCTCCTGCCACTCGCGCTGGTCGCGGGCCCGGATCGGGCGCAGCACGACGTCCCCCTCGTGGAGCTCTACCGGCCAGCCGGCGTTCAGTGCGCGCTCCCGGAAGCTGGTGCGTCGGGCCGGGGGTGGTCCCCGCCGCCGAGCTGGTCGACGGCGTGGGCGAGCAGCGGGGCCAGGACGGCCAGACCGTCCCGGACGCCGCCGGTCGAGCCCGGCAGGTTGACGACCAGGGTACGTCCGGCGACCCCGGCCAGCCCGCGGGAGAGCGCGGCGGTGGGAACCGTTTCCCGGCCGTGCGCGCGGATCGCCTCGGGGATGCCGGGGATCTCGCGCTCCAGGACCCGGGCGGTCATCTCGGGGGTGAGGTCGGTCGGCGAGATCCCGGTCCCGCCGGTGGTCAGCACCACGTCGTAGCCGGCCGCCACGGCCTCGCGCAGCACCGCCTCGACCGGTTCGCCGTCCGGGACGACCCGGGGGCCGTCGACCGTGAAGCCCATCGCGCGCAGGCCCTCGGCCAGCAGCGGGCCGCCCTTGTCGGCGTAGACGCCGGCCGCGGCGCGGTTGGAGACGGTGACCGCCAGCGCCCTCATGCGGAGGCCTCCGGGGCGGTCCAGTCGCCGCTCTTGCCGCCGGTCTTGGCGAGCACCCGGACGGACTCCACGGCGGCGCCCTTGTCGACCGCCTTGACCATGTCGATCACGGTCAGCCCGGCCACCGCGACGGCGGTCAGCGCCTCCATCTCGACGCCGGTCCGGTCGGCGGTCCGCACGGTCGCGGTGATCTCCACCGCGTCGTCGGCGACGGTCAGCTCGACCTCGACGCCGGAGACCGCGATCGGGTGGCAGAGCGGGATCAGCTCGGGGGTCTTCTTGGCGCCCATGATCCCGGCGATCCGGGCCACGGCCAGCGCGTCGCCCTTGGGCAGGCCCTCGCCGCGCAGCAGCTCGACCACGCGCGGGGAGACCCTGACCCGGCCGGCCGCGACGGCGGTCCGGGCGGTCACGGCCTTCCCGGTGACGTCGACCATCCGGGCCGCGCCCTGCTCGTCGACGTGGGTGAGGCGGTCGCCGGGGGGTGAGGTGGTCACGGGTGGCTCCAGGGGCGCGCAGGTCGAATACCGCGCTACCGTACCCCCCGTCCCGGCCGGGGCGTGGGACGGGCCACGTCGGTGAGACGGCCCGCCCCGGACGGGAGTTCACCCGGACGGCCCGGTGCTCAGCCGCCGAGCAGCACCACGTCGACCTCGCTGCCGGCGGGCAGCGCGGTGACGTCCTCGGGCACGGTGATCAGGCAGTCCGCCCTGGCCAGCGCGCCGACCAGGTGCGAACCCGCGCCGCCGACCGGCTCGACCAGGCCGTCGCGCGCCGAGTACCGGCCGCGCAGGAACTGCCGGCGCCCGGCGGGCGAGCGCAGCGCCACCGGGCAGTGCGCCCGGACCACCGGGCGGTGGACGTCCTCGGCGCCGAGCATCGTGCGGATCACCGGGCGGACGAACAGCTCGAAGGAGATGTACGCGCTGACCGGGTTGCCGGGCAGCGCCATCAGCGGCACGCCCGCCCCGGGGCCGATCCGGCCGAAGCCCTGCGGTTTGCCGGGCTGCATCCGCAGCCGCCGGAAGTCGACCCCGCCGTACTCGGCGAAGACCTCCTTGACGACGTCGTAGGCGCCGACGCTGACGCCGCCGCTGGTGACGATCAGGTCGGCCCGGCCGAGCTGGTCCTCCAGCACGGCGCGCAGCCGGGCCGCGTCGTCGGGGACGCCGCCGACCCGGTAGGCGATCGCGCCGGCGTCCAGGGCGGCGGCGGTGAGGGTGAAGCTGTTGGAGTCGGTGATCCGTCCGGGGCCGACCGGCTCGCCGGGCTGGACCAGCTCGCTGCCGGTGGAGAGCACCACCACCCGCGGGCGCGGGCGGACGGTGGCGGTGGCCCGGCCGACCGCGGCGAGCAGGCCGAGCTGGGCGGGGCCGAGCCGGGTGCCGGCGGCCAGCACCCGGGTGCCGGCCTCCACGTCGCTGCCGCGGCGGCGGATGTGGGCGCCCTCGGCGACCGGGCGCAGCACCCGGACCTCCTCGCCCCCGGCCGCGGCGGTCATCGCGTCGGCGGGGCGGCCGGTGCCGGTGGCGCCGTCGGTCCACTCGACCGGGGCGACGGCCTGGGCGCCGGGCGGGACTGGCGCGCCGGTCATGATCCGGGCGGCCTGGCCGGGGCCGACCTTCGGGAGGTCACCGGCGCCGGCGGCGATGTCGCCGACCACCGCGAGCACCGAGGGGTAGGCGTCGCTCGCGCCCACGGTGTCGGCGGTGCGCAGGGCGTAGCCGTCCATCGAGCTGTTGTCGAAGGGCGGAAGGTCCCCCTCGGCGTGGACGTCCTCGGCCAGCCGGCAGCCCTGGGCGTCGAGCAGCTGGAGCTCGATCGCGGGCAGCGGGCCGACGGCGGCCAGGACGTCGGCGAGGTGCTCGTCCACGGTCCACAGACCGTCCGGACGGGCGGCGGAGGCGGAGCGGGCCGCCGGGTCCGCGGAGTCGTCGCAGCAGGCTGCGGGGGTGGTACCGCTCTCCGTGGACCCGGTCATCGGCGCGCTCGCTCTCTGTCGGTGTGTCAGTCCTGCAGCTCGGAGGCGACGAACTCGCGCAGCCAGCTGCGGAAGTCCGGGCCGAGGTCCTCGCGCTCGGAGGCCAGCCGGACGATGGCGCGCAGGTAGTCCGCGCGGTCGCCGGTGTCGTAGCGGCGGCCCTTGAAGAGCACGCCGTGCACCTGGCCGCCGGTCTCGGCGGAACGGTTGGTCAGCTCGCGCAGGGCGTCGGTGAGCTGGATCTCGCCGCCGCGGCCCGGCTGGGTCTCGCGCAGCACGTCGAAGACCGACGGGTCGAGCACGTAGCGGCCGATGACGGCGTAGTTCGACGGCGCGTCGGCGGTGTCCGGCTTCTCGACCAGGTCGGTGACCTGGAACACGTCCTCGCCGAAACCGTTCGGCTTGACCGCGGCGCAGCCGTAGAGGTGGATCTGGGAGGGGTCGACCTCCATCAGCGCGACGACCGAGCCGCCGAGCTCCTGCTGGACCTCGATCATGCGGGCCAGCAGCGGGTCGCGCGGGTCGATCAGGTCGTCGCCGAGGAGGACGGCGAAGGGCTGGCCGGCGACGTGCTGCTCGGCGACCGAGACG
Organism: Kitasatospora sp. NPDC059462; assembly: GCF_042749955.1. Lineage (NCBI taxonomy): Bacteria > Bacillati > Actinomycetota > Actinomycetes > Kitasatosporales > Streptomycetaceae > Kitasatospora > Kitasatospora sp. NPDC059462. The sequence continues at coordinate 4,486 of NZ_JBHYUU010000132.1, forward strand.
GCGTGGCCGAGGCCCTTCGGGTCGCCCTGGCGGACGTAGTGCATGTTGGCGAGCTCGACGGACTCGCGCACCCGGCGCAGACGGTCCTCGTCGCCCTTGCGGGCGAGCAGCTCCTCCAGCTCGTAGGCCCGGTCGAAGTGGTCTTCGAGGGCGCGCTTGTTGCGGCCGGTGACCATCAGTATGTCGGACAGGCCGGCCGAGGCCGCCTCCTCGACGACGTACTGGATCGCCGGCTTGTCGACGACGGGCAGCATCTCCTTCGGAGTCGCCTTGGTGGCCGGCAGGAATCGGGTCCCCAGACCGGCCGCGGGGACCACTGCCTTGGTGACCGGGGGACGGGAGTTCGTCGTCGTCATGCGTTTACCTTACTAAGGCACGTATTTCGCCTGACCGGGCGCAGTTGACCGATGCTTGGGCAGCACGTCGCCGGACCCGGCCGCGATGGCAGGCATAGGGGTCGTGGCGGACGGGGTGAGGGGGTCCCCTCCGACACAGGGCGACAGACTACCCGCCTTTTCCGAACGGTCACGTTCGGCTGCGAAGACTCCTTCCGGCCGCAGCGGAACAGCCGTCTTCACGGCCCCCGGACCGGCCCCCGGACCGGCCCCCGGGGCGTCCGCCGGGAAGGCCCCGGAACCGGCCGGCCGCCAGCAGTCCCCGCCGGCCGCGCGGGCCGCCGCGAGGGCCCGGTCGGCGGACCGCAGCAGCACCGCGGCGTGGGCGCCGTCCCCGGGCAGCACCGCCAGCCCGGCCGCGGCGGTGAGCCCGTTGCCGTGGGGGCGGCGGCCCTCCCGGTCCCCCGAGGACCAGTCCAGCAGCAGGTGGCGGCGGACCGACCAGACCAGCCGGTCGGCGACCTGGGCCGCGCCCTCGGCGCCGGTGTCCGGCAGCACCACCAGGAACTCCTCGCCGCTGTAGCGGCCCAGGGTGTCGGAGCGGCGGATCTCCATGCCGAGCCGCTGGGCGAGGTCGCGCAGCACCGTCCCGGCCCGGGCCCGGCCGTGCTCGGCGACCACCGCGTCGAACCCGCTGATCTCCAGCAGCAGGACGGCCAGCGGGCGCGGTCCGTCCTGCTGCTCGTGCTGCTCGGCCCGGCGGGCCCGGTCGATCTCCCGGTCCAGGGTGAGCTGGAGGTGCCGGTAGTTCCAGACGCCGGTGACCGGGTCGCAGGAGGCGGTGCGCTCCAGCTCGGCGCAGCGGGACTCCAGCTCGGCGAGGCGCTCGCGCAGCGCGGCCTCGCGCCGCGCCGCCCGGGCCGAGCCGCGCCGCAGCCGGCTGCCGAGGACGGTGGCGCCGGCCAGCGCGGGGGCGCTCACCGCGGCGAGGGCCTGCACCAGCAGCGGGGTGGACATCGAGGGGGTGCCTTCCGCGTGTCAGGCTCTGGTCGTCCCGGTCGCACGGAGGCCGGGGGTCCGGAGCGGTCGGGGTCGCAACGGTCGGGGTCGGAACGGTCGGGGTCGAGCGGTGGAGGAGCGGTGGACCATCCCATGCACAACGAGAAGAGCGCGCTGAGGACACGGCTGCTGTCCGAACGGCGGGCGCTGGCACCCGGGGCCCGGGAACGGGCCGCCGAGGCGCTGGCCGGGCACGCCGGCGAGCTGGCGGCCGCCGGGGCCACGGTGGCGGCGTACGTCTCGGTGGGCGCCGAGCCCGGCACCCGGCCGCTGCTGGACGCGCTGCGGGCGCGCGGGGTGCGGGTGCTGCTGCCGGTGCTGATGGCGGACAACGACCTGGACTGGGCCCCGTACGAGGGCCCGCAGGCGCTGGCCCCGGCCGGGCGCGGGCTGCTGGAACCGGTCGGCGGGCGGCTCGGGCCGCAGGCGGTGACCGAGGCGGGCCTGGTGCTGCTGCCGGGTCTCGCGGTGGACCGCCGGGGGCTGCGGCTGGGGCGCGGCGGCGGCTCCTACGACCGGGTGCTGGCCCGGCTGGAGCGCTCCGGTGCGCGGCCGGTGCTGGCGGTGCTGCTGTACGAGCACGAGCTGCTGGACCTGGTCCCGGCGGAACCGCACGACCGGCCGGTGGACCTCGCCCTGACGCCCTCGGGCCCCCACCGGCTGGGGTGAGCGGACGGGGACGGTACGCCGACGGCCCCGCCCCCGGGGATCCGGGGTGCGGGGCCGTCGGGACCGGCCGCGGCGTCAGCCGTTGGTCAGCGTCAGGCGGTGCTTGGTCGCCTTGTCGACCGCGTCCGGCGAGTGGGCCCAGGTCAGCAGCTTGCCCTTGAGCCAGAGGTCGGTCTGGTCGTTGTAGTTCTCGTGGAACGCGTGCCCCGAGGCGCCGCCGACGTTGATCCAGCGGGAGGCGTCGAGGTCGTTCATGTCGATCACCATGCGCATCGACGGGATCCAGTCGACCTGGTAGCCCGCGGCCGCGTTCCAGCCCGCCGCGTCGACCGCCGCCGAACCGCCGGAGAGGCGGTACGGGCCGCGGTTGAGCAGCTTGTGGACGGCGCCCGAGGCGATCGAGGAGTCGTCCGAGCCGAGGGTGCGCTCACGGAGCTCCAGCTTGTGCAGCCGGCCCCAGCTCCAGGTGGTGATGTCCTTGGTGAGCAGCGAGGTGAGCTCCTGGCGGGCGTTGGTCATCGCCTCGCGCAGCAGGTTGTCCAGGCCCTTCTGCTCCTTGTGCTGGGAGTCGATGTACGTCCACCAGCTGCTGTCGGGCTTCTCCAGCTGCTGGCGCACCACCTCGGTCCAGCGGTCGCCGCCGTCCGGCTGGGCCCGGCCCGGGTCACGGGTGCCGCACTCGGTGACGATCCTCGACTTGCTGTCGGGCTTGGTCGGGTCGGCCTGCTCGCGGACCAGCAGGCAGTTGTCCTCCGCCCGCAGGTCGGCCGGGAACTTCTGGCCGAAGGCGAGGGTGAGCAGCTGGCGCCAGACGCCGTTGTAGTAGGCGGCCGCGGCCGAGTCGGCGTCCTGGTGGTAGTTCCAGTCCTTCAGGAGGTCCTGGGCCTCGCGCACGTAGGGGTCGTCGATCTCGACCTTGAGCAGCATCGGGACCAGCGTCTTGGCCAGGATGCTGGTGTTGTCGAGCTGCATCTCCTGCATGTCGTCCGGCGAGATCTTGCCATTGTTCTTCAGCCGGGCCTCGATCTGGTCGGTGATCTCCTTGGCCCGGGTGCCGTACTCCCAGTCGGTGGTCAGCGAGGGCTTGTAGGAGGCGTCGACGACGGCCTGGTTGGCGGTGACGATGTAGCCGCTCGCCGGGTTGAGGCTCCACGGCAGGGCGCTGAACGGGACCGGGTCCTTCTTCCACTGGTAGGCGGAGTCCCAGCCCGGCGCCGGGTAGCGCCCGTTGCCCTTGCCGCGCACCGGGATGTAGCCGGGGGCCTGGTAGCCGATGTTCTTGGCGTCGGCGTAGATGAGGTTCTGGGCCGGGACGGCGAAGTCCGCGGCGGCCTTCTGGAACTCCTCCCAGCCCTTGGCGCGGTCGAGCGCGAAGACCGCGTCCATGGTCTTGCCGGGGATCAGAGCGGTCCACTGCAGGGCGACGCCGTAGCCGCCGGTGCCGCGGTCCGGGGCGGAGGCGCCGTTGGGCGCGTACTTGCCGACGTTCTGCTGCTCGGTGCTCGGGTCGGAGATCAGCGGGGCGCCGGTCCTCGTGGTGCGCACGGTGATGGTGCGGTCCTCGCCCCCGGCGACCTTGATGGTCTCCTTGCGGAGCTCGAACTTCTCCTCCTTGCCGTCCACCAGGTAGGTCTCCGGGCCGGTCACCTTCTCCAGGAAGAGGTCGGTGACGTCGGCGCCGAGGTTGGTGAGGCCCCAGGCGATGTCCTTGTTGTGGCCGATGACCACCCCGGGCATGCCCGCGAAGGTGAAGCCGGAGACGTCGTACTGGCAGGCCGGCGAGACGGCCCGGCAGTGCAGGCCCATCTGGTACCAGACCGAGGGCAGGCCCGGGCCGAGGTGCGGGTCGTTGGCGAGCAGCGGCTTGCCGGTGGTGGTGTGGCTGCCGGCCACCACCCAGGAGTTGGAGCCGATGCCCTGGCCGTTGCGGCCGAGCAGCTCGGGCAGCGCGTCGATCCGGTCGGTGACGTCCTTGAGCAGCGCCTTCGTGGCGGCCGAGCCCTGGGTGGTGCCCGGGGCGGTGCCGGAACCGGCCGTGCCGGAACCGGCGGCCGGGGCGGAGCCGTCGGCGGGCTTGTACGTGCTGCCGTTGACGCCGCCGGTCTTCACGATCGTGCCGTTGCGGGCGTACGGGTACTCCGGGTACAGCTCCTCGATCTTCTCGGGGCTGAAGTCCTGGGCGAGCAGCGAGCGGTCGATCTCCTCCTGGAGGTTCCCGGAGAGGTCCCAGGCCATCGCCTTGAGCCAGGAGACCGAGTCGACCGGGGTCCACTGCTCGGGCTCGTAGTCGCCGTTGACGACACCGAGCAGGCTGTACTCCAGCGAGGCCGAGGAGCCGCCCGGGTGCTCGGCGAGCCAGGCGTTGACGCCGTCCGCGTACGCCTGGAGGTTCTTCTTGGTGTCGGGGGTCAGGACGGTGTCGAACTCGTCCTGGGCGGTCTTGCGCCAGCCCATGGTGCGGATCATGGAGTCGGTCTCGACCTGGCTGTCGCCGAACATCTCGGAGAGCCGGCCTGCGGTGATGTGCCGCCGGACGTCCATCTCCCAGAAGCGGTCCTGGGCCTGGACGTAGCCCTGGGCCCGGAAGAGGTCCTCGGAGGTGTCGGCGTAGAGCTGCGGGATGCCGTTGGCGTCGCGCTTGACGTCGACCGGCGCGCTCAGGCCCGCCAGCTTGATGCTGCCGTCGACCTCCGGGAAGGACGCCCGGACCGCGGCCACCCCCCGGTAGCCGCCGTAGCCGGCGCCGGCCACCAGCAGGACGACCAGCACGATCACGATCAGACGGGCGCGCCGGAACTTCTTGGAGCGGGGCATCTGGGTCCTTGCGGTCCTCACTGGGGGGCGGGCGGACATGTCAAGAGCACGTGGCCGTGACAGTGCACCACATTAGGCCGCCCCGGCTGGCGGCCGTGCACGGGGGACGCTCACGGTGGGATCGGGCAGACCGGGAGACGGGAGGTGAGGGAGTCGGTGAACGGTGAACTTAAAGATATGGCAAAATGTTAGACTGAGTAACGATCCGCAAGGGGAGTAATCGCCGCTTCCGGCCTCCGCCCCTGTCGGTACCCCGTCCGCCCGCTGCCACGCCCGAGGTGCCCCTGCGTGAATGTCGACCACCTGAACCAGCTGCTCCTCGAATTCTCCGTGATCCTGCTGGTCGCGGTGGTCGCCGTGCGGGTGTCCACGAAATCCGGCCTGCCCAGTCTGCTGATCTACCTCGGCATCGGCGTCGCGCTCGGCCAGAACGGCCTGGGCATCTCGTTCAACAACGCCGAGCTCACCCAGGTGCTCGGGTACGCGGCGCTGGTGGTGATCCTGGCCGAGGGCGGCCTCAAGACCAACTGGCGCGAAGCCAGACCGGTGATGCCGGCGGCCACGGTGCTCGCCACCGTCGGCGTCGGGATCAGCGTCGCCGTCACCGCGGCCGGCGCCCACTACCTGGTCGGCCTGGACTGGCGGACCTCCCTGCTGCTCGGCGCAATCGTCTCCTCCACCGACGCCGCCGCCGTCTTCTCCGTCCTGCGGACGGTGCCGCTGCCCCGCCGGCTGACCGGCCTGCTGGAGGCCGAGTCCGGCTTCAACGACGCGCCCGTGGTCATCCTGGTCGTCGCCTTCGCCACCGTCGGCGCGCACGACTCCTGGTACGTGCTGCTCGGCACGATCGTCGCCGAGCTGGCGGTCGGCCTGGCCATCGGCCTGGTGGTCGGCAAGCTCGGCGCGTTCGGCGTCAAGCACGTCGCGCTGCCGTCCTCCGGCCTCTACCCGATCGCCGTGATGGCGCTCACCGTGCTCGCCTACGCCGGCGGCGCGCTGCTGCACGGCTCCGGCTTCCTCGCCGTCTACGTCAGCGCGGTGGTCCTCGGCAACGCCAAGCTGCCGCACGGCCCCGCCGTGCGCGGCTTCGCCGACGGCCTGGCCTGGATCGGGCAGATCGGCATGTTCGTGCTGCTCGGCCTGCTCTGCACCCCCGAGTCGATGGGCTCGGCCGTGGTGCCCGCCCTGGTGATCGGCGCGGTGCTGGTCTTCCTCGCCCGGCCGCTCTCGGTGGTGCTGACCCTCACGCCGTTCAAGCTGCCGGCCCGCGAGCAGGCCCTGCTCAGCTGGGCCGGACTGCGCGGCGCGGTGCCGATCGTGCTGGCCACCATCCCGCTGGTCTCCGGCGCGCCGCTGGCGCAGGACGTCTTCAACATCGTCTTCATCCTGGTCGTGGTCTTCACCCTGCTCCAGGGCCCGACCCTGCCCTGGGTCGCCAAGGCCCTGCGGATCGGCGAGGGCTCGATGGGCCAGGACCTCGACATCGAGTCCGCGCCGCTGGAGAAGCTGCACGGGCACCTGCTGTCGGTCGCGCTGGCGCCCGGCTCGAAGATGTCCGGCGTGGAGGTCGGCGAGCTGCGGCTGCCGGCCGGCGCGGCGGTGACCCTGGTGGTGCGGGAGGGGAACAGCTTCGTGCCGGACCGGACCACCGTGCTGCGCGGCGGGGACGAGCTGCTGGTGGTGACCACGGACGAGGTCGGCGAGGCGGCCGAGCGGCGGCTGCGGGCCGTGGACAAGGGCGGCAAGCTGGCCGACTGGCTGAACGGGCGCGGCGGCTGAGGCCTCACCGGGTGTTCACCCCGGCGTCACGGGACACGTTTGGATCCGTCCTGTAGAGTCGGGGTGAGCGCGCTTCTACGCGCGTAAATTTCGCTTTTGGTGGAGACACCGAACCCCAGCATCTGCCTGAAGCAGAGTTGGCGCGACCGCTCGGCGGCCGCGGCCCGGCCCCGGCCCACCGCCGGACCGGCCCGGTATCTACCCCGGTCGACGCGCGAGAGGACGACTCTCGGCGCCGTCGGGGCCACCCCATGCCCTGCCGCGCTACCAGGCAGCAGGAAGGACCGACCGTGACGGCCCGCCGAACGGTCGAGAGCGTCGAGGACGCCCGGGACACATCGTCCCCGCAGAACAGCCCGCAGAGCAGCCCGCGGAACAGCCCGGAGGCCGGCCCGGGGAGCGCCGCCGCGCCCGCCCGCGTCGGCTACGGCGCGCTGCTGCGCACCCCCGGCGCCTGGACGTTCCTCGTCCCCGCGCTCGTCGCGCGGCTGCCCTACGCGATGCTCGGCATGGGCATCCTGCTGCTCGTCAAGGACACCCACGGCTCCTACGGCACCGCCAGCACCGTCGCGGCGGTGGCCGCCGTCGCCCAGGCGCTGGTCGGCCCGCAGACCGGACGCCTCGCCGACCGGTACGGCCAGGCCCCGGTGCTCGTCCCGACCGTCGTGGTGCACGCGCTCTCGGTCGGCGCGCTGATCGCGCTCGCGCTCGGGCACGCGCCGGCCTGGAGCCTGTTCCTGGCCGCCGCCCCCGCCGGGGCGAGCGTCCCGCAGATCGGCGCCATGGTCCGGGCCCGCTGGATCTCCACCTTCTCCGCCGGGGGCGCGGCCGCCGCCCCCGAGGTGAGCACCGCCTTCGCCTTCGAGTCCGTGACGGACGAGTTCACCTTCGTGATCGGCCCGATCCTGGCCGCCGCCGTCGCCACCTCGGTCAGCCCCTCGGCCGGGCTGGCCGCCGAGGCCGCGCTGACCCTGGCCGGCGGCCTGGCCTTCGCCGCCCAGCGGCGCACCGCGCCCGCCCGGGTGGTGCGCGAGCCGGGCGTCCGGCAGGCCTCCGCGCTCGCCTCGCCCGGCGTCCGGCTGCTGGCCGGCGCCTTCCTCGGCGTGGGCACCGTCTTCGGCGGCATGCAGGTCTCGGTGAACGCCTTCGCCGACTCGGTCGGACAGCACGGCGCGGCCGGCACCGTCTACGGCGTCTTCGCCGGCGGCTCGATGGTCGCCGGTGTGCTGTACGGCGTGATCGCCTGGCGGCGCTCCGTCCAGCAGCGGATGATGCTCGGCTACGCCCTGCTGGTGCTGGGCTGCTCGACCCTGTGGGCGATGCCCAACCTCGTCGCGCTCGCGCTCGCCGGGCTGGTCTGCGGCCTGGCCATCGCGCCGACCCTGATCAGCGGCTACACCCTGGTCGAGACGCTGGTCGAGGACGGCGCCAAGACCGAGGCCTTCACCTGGCTGACCGGTGCCATCGGCCTGGGTCTGGCGACCGGCTCGACGGCCGCCGGGCAGCTGATCGACGCGCACGGTCCGTCGGTCGGGTTCCTGGTGCCGGTCGCCGGGGCCGGGCTGGGCCTGGTCGCGCTGGTGACGCTGCGGGGGCTGCTGGTCCCCCGCGCCGGGCGCGGCGCGGTGGTCGCGGCCGCCGCGGAGCGCGGTGCGCCGGGGCGGCTGGTGGGCGCGGCCGAGGGCTGAGGCGGCGGCCGGGGCGGGCACGGGGGCGGACCCGGGGCGGGCGCCGGGCGGACCCCGGGCCGGACTCATCTCACATTCGAGTCGCTGGACTGATCCACCGGAATGCCGCATCATTGACCATCGTTAGCACTCATCAGGCGAGAGTGCCAGGAGGAAGACAAGTGCCCACGTACCAGTACCAGTGCACCGAGTGCGGCAACGGCCTGGAGGCGGTGCAGAAGTTCACCGACGAGCCGCTGACCACGTGCCCCGACTGCCAGGGACGGCTCCGCAAGATCTTCTCGGCGGTGGGCGTGGTCTTCAAGGGCTCCGGCTTCTACCGGACCGACAGCCGCTCCTCCTCCAGCAGCTCGGTGGGCGGGGGTTCGTCCTCGTCCTCGTCGACGTCGGCCTCCTCGTCCTCGTCGTCGGGCTCGTCGTCGAGCTCCCCGGCCCCCGCCGCGAGCCCCGCTCCGGCGGCCGGCTGACCTTCGGCCGGGCACCGGACCACAGCGTTCCCGAACGGCCCGCCGTTTCCCGCTTCCGAGCGGGTGCGGCGGGCCGTTCGTCGTCTCCGGGGGCCTTCATTCACTCGTCGGGGTGACAGCCGTCATCCACAGCCCCGGGTTTTCCACAGGCCGGGAAAAGCGGCTACCGGCCCGGGCGCGGACCGCCCAGAGTGGCGGTCACCGGAACCCCGAAGCCGACCCTGGAGGTGCCCGTGCGCACCGGTTCGCCCGTCCTGTCCCCCCGTCCGCTGCCGGTCCCGCCGCTGCCCGCGCCGAGCGTCCCGCCCCGGCAGCCGGTGCCGCCGTTCCCTCCGATCGGCGGCCGGGCGGGCCCGCGCTGCCGGCTCCGGCGGGTGCTGCGCCACCGCGCCCCGGTCCCGCTGGTGCTGCTGTTCGCGGCGGCGGCCGCGCTCACCCTCGGCCCCGCCCGGACGGGCCCGCCGGCGCCGGGGGCGGCGCCGGTGGTGGGCCGAACGGGTTGTCCGTCGGAGGGGGGAGAAAATCACCCGTGACCGGCCGGCGACTCCGTCGTTCACGCGGCATGAAAGGCTTCAAGGAATTCCTGCTGCGCGGAAACGTCGTCGAGCTGGCGGTCGCCGTGGTCATCGGCGCGGCCTTCACCAACATCGTCAACGCCTTCGTCAAGGGCGTGATCAACCCGATCGTCGGGGCGTTCGGGGCCAAGGACCTCGCGTCCTACAGCTCCTGCATCAAGGGCCCCTGCGAGGTGTCCGCCACCGGCGAGGTCACGACCGGCATCCTCATCCTCTGAGGCAACGTGCTGAGCGCGGCGCTCCAGTTCCTGATCACCGCGGCCGTCGTCTACTTCTGCCTGATCCTGCCGATGACCAGGTTCACCGCCCGGCGCAAGACGCTGGCCGAGGTCCAGGCGGAGGCCGAGGCCAAGGAGGTCCTGCTGCTCACCGAGATCCGCGACGCCCTGGTCACCCGGACCGGCTGAGGCCGGGCCGACCCGGCGGGCCGGCCGTCAGTCCCCGTGGTGCGGCGGGCGCTGGCTCAGGTACCAGTCCAGCCCCCGGCCACTGCTCTGCCCCGCCCCGGGCCGGTCGCCCCAGCCCGCGTCGGTGTCGTCCCGGGACTGCCGCTCCAGCGGGTCGCCGAAGACCAGCCGGGCCTTCGCCGCCGTCCGCGACCGGTCCGCCGTCGTCTCCCCGGCCGGTCCCCCGGCCTTCTCGCCGGCCGTCGTCCCGGCCGTCGTCCCGGCCGCCTTCTCGTCCGCCACCTTCTCCTCCACCGCTCTCGTCCTTCCCCCTGCCGACGTCCCCGCCCGCTGCCACCAGCCTAGAAGGCTCCCGGCACGACGGCGGGCCCGGTGCGGACCGCTCCGCACCGGGCCCGCAGGCCGCCGTCACCTCTCACGCCCGCGTCATGCCGGGCCGGGCTCCGTCAGGCCGCCTCGAAGCCCGCGTGGTCGGCGATCTTCTTCAGCTCCGCCAGCGCGTGCTTCTCGATCTGGCGGATCCGCTCACGGGTCAGCCCGTGCTGCTTGCCCACCTCGGTCAGGGTGCGCTCGCGGCCGTCCTCCATGCCGTACCGCGACCGGATGATCGAGGCCGTCCGGTCGTCCAGGCGCCCGATCAGGCCGTCCAGTTCCTCGCGGCGCAGCATGACCATCACGGCGTCCTCCGGGGACGTCGCCCCGGTGTCCTCGACCAGGTCGCCGAACTGGGTCTCGCCCTCGTCGTCGACCGACATGTTCAGGCTGACCGGGTCCCGCGCCCAGTCCAGCACGTCCTTGATCCGGGCCTCGGTGGTGTCCAGCTCGGCCGCGATCTCGGCGGGCTCGGCCTCCCGGCCCAGCTCCTTCGACTTCTCCCGCTGCACCCGGCGGATCCGGCCCAGCTCCTCGACCAGGTGGACGGGCAGCCGGATGGTGCGCGACTGGTCGGCGATCGACCGGGTGATCGCCTGGCGGATCCACCACGTCGCGTAGGTGGAGAACTTGAAGCCCTTGGCGTAGTCGAACTTCTCCACCGCGCGGACCAGGCCGGCGTTGCCCTCCTGGATGAGGTCGAGCAGCGGCAGGCCGCTGCGCGGGTAGCGGCGGGCGACGGCGACCACGAGGCGGAGGTTGGACCGGATGAAGACGTCCTTGGCGCGCTCGGCGTCCTCGGCTATCGCCTCCAGTTCCTCGCGCCGCACGCCCTTGGGGAGCTCGTCCTCCTCCAGCAGGTGCTGGGCGTAGACGCCGGCCTCGATCCGCAGCGAGAGCTCGACCTCCTCGGCGGCATCGAGCAGGGGCGTCCTGGCGATCTCGTCGAGGTACATGCCGACCAGGTCACGGTCGGCCTCAAGGTTGGTCGGGCGGGCCGCGCGAGTCCGGTCGGCCCTGTCGCGAACGACGGCACGGGTGGCCATGCTTGCTCCCTTTGCTGGTGTTGCCGCGGTCTGGCTGCCTGCCCGGAGAGGGCAAGAAGTGCGGGCCCCGCGGGGCTCACACGTAACGATCCAACGAACAGAATCCGGACAACATTCCCAAGTCGCTCAGATTCTTCCGGCGATGCAGTATCCTGCCCGATTCCGCCCGCGATCCGGACCCAGGGTGACCGGACCGCCACCCGGCGTGCTCCCCCGCCCCACCGCGCGCACGCCCCTCCCCTACCGCAACCCCTCGGACGCCGGGCGCGTTCCCCCGCGGAGCCCGCCCACACCCCGGCGCACGCAGCTCCTCCGCACAAAAGATGCCAAATCGCTATCGCCGCGGCGCACGCTCGGCACGGGCGGCTGGGAAGGTGTCAGCCATGCACCTGACCAACAGCTCGCCCTCCATCACCCCGCGTGATCGCCACCTGCTCCGGCACGCGGCACTCGCGGTCGGCTGCGCCGTGCTGTTCGCCGTCCTCGCAGCCCTGGTGCAGACCGACTGGCGGCCGCTGTCCCGGTTCGACCACCGACCGGTCGACTCCCTGCACCGCTTCGCGGCCGGTCACACCGCGTGGACCGCCTCGGTGCAGCTGTTCTCCGACATCGGCGGGACGATCACCATGCGCTCGGTGCTCGGCGCGGCCGCCCTCTGGCTCTGGCTGATCGGCGCCCGGACGCTCGGCGGCTGGGTCGCGGCCCAGACCCTGGCCGGCTGGGGCGTCCAATGGCTCCTGAAGCTCTCCTTCGGCCGCCAGCGCCCCACCTTCTCCGACCCCGTCGCCCACGCCGGCGGCCCCGCGCTCCCCTCCGGCCACGCGATGGCCTCCGCGATCGCCTGCGCCGTCCTGGTCGGCCTGCTCTGGCCCCGGGCCGGCCGGGCCGGCCGGATCGCCGCCTGCTCCGTCGCCGCGCTGATCACCCTGGGCATCGGCGCCTCCCGGGTCTTCCTGGGCGTCCACTGGCCGAGCGACGTCGTGGGCGGCTGGCTCGCCGCCGGCATCGTCCTCGGCAGCGTCACCGTCCTCGTCGAACTCTCCCGCCCCGGAGCCCTCGCCCGCGACTTCCGCCGGGTGAACTGGCGCACCCGGCCCCGCGTCCAACGCGTCCTCGTCTCCCCCGCCCGCCCGCCCCGGGACACCCCCGCCGACCACCCCGACGGCCTCCTGCGCTGACCCTCCCTCACCCCGCGCCCACCCGCAAACAACGGAACGGGCCCCCTCGGAGGCAACCGAGGGGGCCCGTACTCACGTCATCCGCCGTGACCGGCGCTGTGCCCCAGGCAGGATTCGAACCTGCGACACCGGCTTTAGGAGAGCCGTGCTCTATCCCCTGAGCTACTGAGGCGGGGACGACCGCAGACAGCCTAGCGGATCGGTGGCACGGCGGTGGGCGGGACGGACCGTGGGAGGGCGGGCGGGCGACGGCGGGTCAGGTCGGTGGGGGCGCGGCCCGGTGGTGGAGGGGCGGCTAGCCTGGGGGAACGGCCCCGTGCGACGGCGGGGCCGGAGCCCTCCGGCGGGGGGAAGGAACGGAGCGGCAGATGGCATCGGGTGACCGGTGGGAGCGCGGCGCCGTTCGCCTCGCGCGGAAGGCGGCCGGGCCCGTGGTGTGGCTCGCACCCGCGCTCGTCATGCTGGTGGTGGGCGCGTACCGGCTGGGGACGCCCACGCTGTGGCGGGACGAGGTGGCGAGCTGGGTCTCGGCCACCCGGCCGATCGGCGACCTGCTGCGGATGCTGCAGCACGTGGACGCCAGCAACGGCGCCTACTACGTCCTGCTGCACGGCTGGACGACGCTGTTCGGCGACTCGGAGATCGCGCTGCGGCTGCCCTCCGTCCTGGCGATGGCGGGCGCGGCCGCGTTCACCGCGCTGACCGCCGAGCGGCTGTTCGGCGGCCGGGTCGCGGGCGTCTGCGCCGGGCTGCTGTTCGCGATGGTGCCGCTGATATCCCGGTACGCCCAGGAGGCCCGCTCCTACGCGCTGGTCACCTGCGCCGTCGCGGCCGGGACCTGGTTCCTGCTGCGTGCGCTGGAGCGGCCGACGCTGGGCCGGTGGGTGCCGTACGGCCTGGCGATGGCGGTGGCGGGCGCGGCGCACCTGGTCTCGCTGAGCGCCCTGGCCGGGCAGGCGGCGCTGGTAGCGCCGTACCTGTGGCGGACCTCCGGCCCGGCGCGGCGGCGGCTGCTCGCCGGCCTCGCCCTGGTGCTCGCCGCCCTGGTGGCGGTGGTGCTGCCGGTGGCGCTGCTGGGCCGCCGGCAGTCCGAGCGGCAGCTGGGCTGGCTCGGCCGGCCCACCCTGGACCAGCTCTGGCACTTCGGCGAGCCGCTGTTCGGCTCGGCCCGGGTGTTCCACGTCTTCCTGGTGCTGGCGCTGCTGGCCCTGGTGCTGCCCGGGCGGCGCGGTCCGGCGCTGCGGCTGCTGCTGCTCGCGGTGCTGCCGGTGCTGGCGGTCTGGGCGTTCTCCTTCGGCCCGACCTCCTACTTCCTCGACCGGTACCTGCTGTTCACGGTGCCCGCCTGGGCCGCGCTGGCCGGCTGCGGGACAGGGGCGGGCTACGCGGCGGTGACCGCGGCGGCCCGGCCCGGCCGGACCCGCCCGGAGGTGCGCACGGCGGGCCTGCTGCTCGCGGTCGGCGTGGTGGCGGTGGCCGGGGTGACGGCCCTGCCGACCCAGTCCCTGGTGCGCTACGCGGGCTCGCACGCGCAGTCGAAGGAGCCCTACCGGGCGGTGGCCCGGCTGATCGCGGCCGGCTACCGGCCGGGTGACGGGCTGGCCGTGCCGCTCGGCGACCAGGCCTGGTCGATGATCGGCCCGGGTGTCTCCTACTACCTGCCGGACGACGTGCGGCCGTACCCGCTGTTCGAGGCGACCGGGGCGGTCCAGGCCGAGGACCTCTTCCCGGTGCCCTGCCCGCGCCCGGCCGAGTGCACCGGTCCGGGGAGCCGGGCCTGGCTGGTCGTGCTGGGCAACACCCCCGACCCGCTGACCACGCTGCCCGCCGACCAGGCGGAGGCGCTGCGGACCCGGTTCGGGCCGCCGGAGCAGGTGACGCCGCTGGGCGGGATGACGCTCGCCCTGCTCGGCGGATCCCGCGCCGGGCACTGACCCCCTCCTCCCTCCTCTCCTCCCCCTCCCCCGGCCCGACCGGCCCGGGTGCGCCGTGCCGGGTGCCGCGCGACCATGGAGCACAGCGACCACGGCCGGGAGGACGGCGGGTGAGCGAGCAGCCGAACGGGCAGCCGGCCGGCCGGGGCGGCCACGACGGCCACGGTGACCGGAACGGCCCGGACGACCAGGAGGACTGGGGCGGCCGGGACGAGGGAGAGGACCGGGAGGGGCGGCGGACCGGCCGGTGGCGGCACCGTTCGGCGGTCCTGGCCGGATCGGCCCGCGGACTGCCCGACCAGGTCCCGATGGTGGGCCGGGCGCTGCGCCAGTTGCTCCGGGTCAACCTGCTGGACTCCGCGACGAGGCTGGCCGCCCAGGCCTTCCTGAGCGCCCTGCCCGCGCTGTTCGTGGTGGCGGTCTTCACCCCCACGGCGATCCGCGAGGGCGTGGTGCACTCGCTCCGCAAGGAACTGGGCCTGGAGGGCCCGGCGGCGCAGTCGGTGCAGCAGATGCTCGGGACGGGCCACGAGCAGGAGACCGGTTTCGGGGTGGTCGGCGCGCTGGTGACCCTGTTGTCGGCGACGGCGCTGAGCCGGGCGATGCAGCGGGTCTGCGAACGCTGCTGGGAGCTGCCCAAGGCGGGGACCAGGGTGGCGGCCTGGCGATGGCTGGTCTGGCTGGTGGTCTGGCTGCTCTGCCTGGCGTTCCAGACCCCGGTCAAGGACGGCTTCGGCCTGGGCGCCTGGCTGGGAGTGCCGCTGACCTTCCTGCTGGCGACGGCGATGTGGTGGTGGACCCAGCACCTGCTGCTGGGCGGCCGGGTGCGCTGGCTGCCGTTGCTGCCGGGGGCGGTGCTCTGCGGCGTGGCCGTGGTCGGCATCGGGGTGGCCTCGCGGGTCTACCTGCCGGGGGCGATGAGCCGCAGCATCGGCCAGTTCGGCCCGTTCGGCGTGGTGTTCACCGGCCTGTCCTGGCTGATCGTGGTGTTCACCGGGATGACCCTGGCGATCGCGCTGGGCCGGGTGGTGGCCGAGGAGGAGGCGATCGCCCGGCTGCTGGGCTCGCGCACCGCGCCGGGGCAGTGGGGCGGCCCGCGGTTCTGACGCGGGCCGCCCGGGACGGCTCAGCCGGAGCGCCTCACAGGGCGCGGGTCAGCCGGGAGAGGATGGACGGCGGGGCGAGGTCGGACTGGAGCACGACCGGCACCTCCACCCGGCTGTCGCCCTCGCCCGTGCGCAGCACACCGACCTTGGTGCCGGCCGCCGCCTGGTGGCCGACCTTCAGCGGGTCCAGGACCAGGGTGCCGGTGATGCCGGGGAAGCCCGCCACCGTGAGGTCCTGGGCGGCGACCACCGGGACGGAGCCGCCGAGGCCGTCGTCGATCCGGCCGACCACGTCGCCCTGCTTGGCCAGGGTCTGCCCGGTGATCCCGTTCTGCGCGGCCTGGATCTGCTTGCCGCTGGCGTTCATCACCGCCTTGAGGATGCTCGGCTCGGCGGTGGTCGCCGGCTGGCCCAGGGTGACGCCGAGGATCAGCCGCCGCACACCGGCGATCTCCTTGTAGGCGGCCCACATCAGACAGCCGCCGGCCGGGGTGCTGGAGCCGGTCTTGACGCCGATGACGCCGTTCTTCGGGGAGATCAGGGTGTTGGTGTTGGAGATCTTCTGGTTGTTGAAGGTGGTGTCCGGGGTGGAGACGATCTGCCGGAACACCTCGTCCTGCATCACCTGCTCGGCCAGCTTGAGCTGGTCCTTGGCGGTGCTCTTGGTCTCCGGGTTGAAGCCGGCCGGGTCGGTGTAGGTGGTGTTGGCCATGCCGAGCCCGGCGGCGGTGTCGTTCATCTTCTTGACGAACGCCTCCTCCGATCCGGCGTCCCAGCGGGCCAGCAGCCGGGCGACGTTGTTGGCGGAGGGCAGCATCAGCAGCTCCAGCGCCTGGTACTGGCTGATCTGCTGGCCCTCGGTCAGGGTGACCCGGGACTCGTCGACGTTGCCGGACTCCTGGGCGGCCTGCTTGTCGACGGTGATCTTCGGACCGGCCTCGCCCTTCTTCAGCGGGTGCGCCTGGAGGATGAGGTGGGCGTTCATGACCTTGGTGACGCTGGCGATCGAGGCCGGCGTCTCCGGGCCGGAGCTGCCCAGGCTGCCGATGCCGACCACCTCGGCGGCGGACTGCCCCTTGGCGGGCCAGGCCAGGTCGAGCGGGTCGCCGGCGAAGCCGAAGCCGCCCGCGGCGGTCATCCGCACCTTGCCGGCCGGCAGCGGGCGCAGCAGCTGCGCGGTGACCACGGCGCCGAGGACGACGGCGAGGAAGAGCGTCCAGATGGTGATCCGCTTGAGCGCGCGGCGCAGCGGCGAGACCGGCCGGCCGTTGAGCGCGGCCAGCACCTCCATCGCCTCGGAGGTCGACTCCGGGAACGGCGCGGGCTCCGGCGCGGGTGCCGGCAGCGGTTCGGGAGCGGGCAGCGGTTCGGGAGCGGGCAGCGGTTCGGGGACCGGCAGTGGCCGCGGGGCGGGAGCGGGCTCCGGTTCCGGCTCCGGGGACGGCCCGGGTCCGGGCAGCGGCGCGGGGCCGGGGACCGGCTCGGGTCCGGGCAGCGGCTTCGGCTCCGGGTGCGGCTCGGGGACCGGCTCCGGGACCGGGGCCGGTTCGGGCAGCGGGTGCGGGCCGGGCGGCTCCGGGACGGTGTCCGTGTCGGGGACGGCTGCGGCGGTGGTGGCGGCAGCGGCGGGGAGGCGCAGGACGCGGGTCCGTTCGGCGTTCTCCCGCTTCTCGAACTTCTCGGCCCGCGCGGGCGGTTCGGCCTCCTCCGCCGGGGCCTCGGGGCCGGCCGGGCCGCTGCCCCCGCCGGCCGCCGGAGCCGTCCGGATGGCGAGACGGGGGTCGGTGCCGGAGGGGCGGTCCGGGGTGCCGGCCGCGGCCTCGGCGGCGTCGTCGTTCCGGTCTTCGGGCAGGCGCAGGCTGGTGGTCGCGTTGTCGGCGGGCAGGCGCAGGGCGGTGGTCGCCTGCTCGGCGGGCAGCCGCAGCGAGGCCGTACGGGTGTCCGCATCCCGGACCCGCAGCTGCACCGTCGGCCCGGGCCGGGCCGCCCGCGCGGCCGGCTCGGCACCGGTGTCGGGGGTGCCGTCCGCGTCGGCACCGGCGCCCGCGCCCGCGTCCGCGTCGGTGGAGTCGGCGTCGGCGGAGTCAGCGGAGTCCGGACCGGCGGAGTCCGTGCCCGCGCGGTCGGCCGAGTCCTCGCCCGTGGCACCGGCGCCGGCCTCGGACTCCGCCGCCGGGTCCGCCCCCGGCGCGGCCGTCCCCTCGGGCGCGGCGGCGGCCCGTTCGCCGTCCCGCTCCCGCGCCCGCTCGCCGTCCCGCAGCACCCTGTCGGGGGACTCGCCCACGTAACCCAGCCTCCTCAACGCCCGGCGGGGCGCCGGCAAGCCCGTATTTCGGGAAGCCGGCACCCCGCCCCGTGTACCTGTACAGTCTCCGCCACCGGCGACCGAATCGGGTCGCCCACACCCCGCCCGACCGGCGGTTATTGGCGCGGCACGGCCGCACCGCGGCCTGTTCAACGGTCAGACGCCCGGCCCGCCACGGCCGGTTCCCCCGCCCGATCGCAAGGTCACGATTCGGAGGCGTACTCGACAAGCCCGTGTGAGAGGCGTCACGCTGTTTCCCATCCACGCGGGGAGGCTTGGATGGGCAAGAGCCGCAGAACTGTTCCCGAGGAGCTCTTGCTGCTCGCTTTGGACCCGGCCACGGGCACCACGGCGCAGCCGCAGACCCTCGACCTCGGACTCGCCGGGGCCCAGCTCGTCGAGCTGTCCCTGGCCGGACGGATCATTCCGGAGGGCGACCGGATCGCCGTGGTGCTGCCACGGCCGACCGGCGACCCGACACTCGACCACGCGCTGGAACTGCTGCGACGACGCGGCAGCCCGGTCCGCGCGGCGCACTGGATCGGCGGGCCCCGGCTGGGGCTGCGGCAGACCTACCTGGCGCACCTGGAGCGGTGCGGCATGGTCACCGCCGTGCCCGGTCAGGTGTGCGGGGTGCTGCCGACGACGCGGTACCAGGCGTCCGACGACTGCACCAACGCCGCGATCAAGCAGCGGCTGGACACCGCGATCCGCACCGGCGTGCCGCCGGACCCGCGGACGGCGGCGCTCGCCGCGCTGGCGCACTCGGTCGGGCTGGGCAAGCACCTCTACCCGGGCAACGAGGGCCGTTCCTCGCGCTCCCGGCTGCGCGATCTGATCCGGTACGACCCGCTGGGCGGGATGGTCGCGCACGCCGTGATGGACGTGCAGAACGGCCTGCCGGGCCAGCAGAACCGTTCCGCCCAGGCCGGAGCGGCCTCGCCGGGCCCGGGCGGCCGGGCCGGCCAGCGCACGGCGGCCGGGCGCGGCAGCGGCGGCGGCCGGGTCGCGGCGTCCCGCGTCGGAGTCCGCTGACGCCCCCGCGGCCACGGGGCCGCTCCCGGAGCCGGAGGGCCCCCGGGGCCGTGCCCGGAGCCGGACGAACCGCTCCCGCGCGCCGGGAGCGGACCGGCGCGCACAACAGCGCACGACGCACCGCTCGCGCCCTACGGCGGCGCTGAGCAACCGGCACCACCCGGCAGTGAGAAGGGGCGGTCGCCCGCGACGGAAGTCGCC
>NZ_JBHYUU010000133.1:0-23086 GCF_042749955.1 Kitasatospora sp. NPDC059462
GTTCACACTCGCGTTGAGCGGCACGGCAACCACCGGAATAGGGCGGCCCCGCGCACTGCGTCCTCGCTGTGTTATTTCAAAAGGAATCTCCAACCCCAGAGAATCTGAGGCCGGGGATGTCAACATATCTGGCGTTGACTTTTGGCACGCTGTTGAGTTCTCAAGGAACGGACGCTTCCTTCAGGCGGCTTTCACACCGGCCCTCCGGGCGCTTCGTTCTTTCGTGTTTCCAGCTTATCAGATGTTTTCCGTGCCGTTCCCGGCGCTTCCTTCATCCAACTCGCTGGCGTCTTCTGCGGCTTGACGCCCCGTCCGACGTTTCAAACTCTAGCCGATCCCCGCCCCGAAAAGCGAATCCGGCCGCAATCCCCATAAATGCACACGCCAAATAAACCCTGAGCCGGAACGCGTCGAAACAAATAACGACACGGCTCGGCCCGAACCGGGAAGAGGTGGTGTTCAGAGGATTGGCCGCTCCGGGACCGTCCGCGCCGATGCGTGTCCGGTGCTCCCTGCCGAGCGACTAGAGAACACTACGCCCATTCGGAGGCGAAGGCAAACGGCCTACTCGGACGATGCGGGTGCAGTCCGCGCGGCCGGCCTTCACGTACTCGCCGTTGGGGTGGTCGTTGCCGGTGACCCAGTGCCGGGCGGCGGCCTCGTCGCGGCCGCCGGCGCGGTGGCGGTCCAGCAGCCGGGTCTCGCGGACGGCGTCGTCCGTCTCGACGTACCAGAGCTCGCGCAGCAGGCGGCGGGCCTCGGGCCAGGGGTGGTCGGCGGCGGCCAGGTAGTTGCCCTCGGTGACGACGAGGCGGGTGTGCGGGTGGACGACGTGCCGGGCTGCCACCGGTTCGTCGAGCTCGCGGTCGAAGTCGGGGGCGTAGATGTCCCGGAAGCGGTCGGTGGTGACCCGGTGGAGCAGGGCGATGTAGCCGTCGGCGTCGAAGGTGGCGGGTGCGCCCTTGCGGTGGCCGAGGCCGAGGCGGCCGAGCTGGGCGGCGGAGAGGTGGAAGCCGTCCAGGGGGAGGTAGGCGGCGCTGCCCGGGCCCTCGTGGCGTTCGACCTCGGCGACGAGGTACCGGGCCAGGGTGGACTTGCCGGCACCGGGCGGGCCGGCGAGTCCGAGGACGGTGCGGGCGTTGCTGCCGGGGCCGTGCAGCAGGCGGAGGGCGAGGGCCGTGAGGCTGTCCGCGTCGAGGTCGGCCACGGTGGGTGTCCCCGTGGAGGGGTCCGCGTTCATGGCCGCACCCTACTCAGCGTCCGGCGAGGGCGGGAAGGTCCAGGGTGAGGGTGCCGGCGTCCGCGTCGAGCAGGGCGGGGACGCCGAGCGGGACGGTCAGGGTGGAGGGACAGTGGCCGAAGCCCAGTTCCCAGACGACCGGTATGCCGAGCGGGCCGAGGCGGTCGAGCATGACGTCCCGGACCCGGTCGAGCGGGCCGCAGCCCTCCCAGGATCCGAGGGCGATGCCGGTGACGCCGTCGAAGGCGCCGGAGCGCAGCAGCTGGGTGAGGATCCGGTCGAGCTGGTAGGGGTGCTCGTTGACGTCCTCCAGGACCAGGATGCAGCCGGCGTAGGAGGGGCGGGCGGCGGGGGTGCCGCGTTCGGCGGCGAGGACGTGGGTGCAGCCGCCGGCGGTGATGCCGCGGGCCCGCCCGGGGACGAGGGCGGTGGCGGTGGCCGAGGTGAGGACCGTCGTGGCGGCGGGGTCGAAGAGGGTGCGGCGCAGGTGTTCGGCGGTGGGGCCGTCCTCGATGAAGGTGGCGGTGGCGCTCATCGGTCCGTAGAGGGTGGCGAGGCCGAGGCGCCGGGCGAAGGCCTCGTGCAGGGAGGTGACGTCGCTGAAGCCGATCAGGACCTTGGGCGGGACGGCGCGCAGGGCGTCCCAGTCGAGGAGGTCGACCATGCGGTGGACGCCGTAGCCGCCGCGGGCGCACATGACGGCGTCGACGGTGGGGTCGAGCCAGGCGGCCTGGAGGTCGGCGGCACGGTCGGCGTCGGTGCCGGCGAGGTGGCCGAGGACGGGGTGGGTGTCGAGGACGTGCGGGGCGACAGTGACGCGCAGGTCCCAGGAGCGCAGGAGGGCGGTGCCGGCGGCGAGTCGCCGGGGGTCGATGGGGCCGCTGGTGGCGACCACGGCGACGTGGTCCCCGGGGCGGAGGTGCGGCGGGCGGGTCAGTCCTCGGCCGGGGGTGGTCGGGTGGTGGTCCATGGCCGGGTTCCTTCCGGGCGCGGTCGCGGGTGCGACGTGGTCGCGGGTGGGGGGTGGGTCTCGGGGCCGGTGCGGGACCGGCCCCGAGAGGTTATGCCCCTGACGCGTTCACAGCGATCCCATGACCTCGCGCACTTCGGCGAGGGTGGTGTCGGCGATCGCGTTGGCGCGTTCGTTCCCGGCGCGCAGGACGTCGCGGAGGTGGCCGCGGTCGGCGGCGAGTTCGGCGCGGCGAGCGCGGATCGGGCGGAAGTGCTCGTTGACGGCCTCGGTGACCGTTCGCTTGAGCGCGGCCGCGCCGCCGTCGCCGATCTCCTCGGCGACCTCCTCGGGGGCGCGGTCCTGGCAGAGGGCGGCGAGCAGGACCAGGTTGGAGACCTCGGGGCGGGTGGCGGGGTCGTAGGTGATGCGGCGGTCGGTGTCGGTCTTCGCGCCCTTGAGGAGCCGCGCGGTGGTGTCCTCGTCGGCGCCGAGCGGGATGGAGTTGCCGCGGCTCTTGCTCATCTTGCCGCTGTCGGTGCCGAGCAGCAGCGGGGCGGCGTCGAGCAGGGCGCGGGGGCGGGGGAAGACGGTGCTGCCGTCGGGGTGCGGGTAGCGCTCGTTGAACCGGCGGGCGACCGTGCGGGTGACCTCCAGGTGGGGCAGCTGGTCCTTGCCGACGGGGACGAGGTCGGCCTTGCAGAAGAGGATGTCGGCGGCCTGGTGGACGGGGTAGGTGAGCATCAGTCCGTTGACGGCGGACTGGCTGGAGTGGGCGATCTCGTCCTTGACGGTGGGGTTGCGGTGGAGCTCGGCGACGCTGACCAGGCTGAGGAAGGGCAGCAGCAGCTGGTTGAGGGCGGGGACGGCGCTGTGGGTGAAGATCGTGGCGCGGTCGGCGTCGATGCCGGTGGCGAGGTAGTCCAGGACGAGGTTCTCGGTGTGCTCGGCGAGGCGGTCGGCGACGTCCCGGTCGGTGATGACCTGGTAGTCGGGGATGACCAGGAACATCTCGACGCCCAGGCGCTGGAGGCGGACGCGGTTGCGGAGGCTGCCGAAGTAGTGGCCGAGGTGGAGCGGGCCGGTGGGGCGGTCACCGGTGAGGACCCGGTGGGCGCCCGGGTCGCGGCGGACGGTCTCGTCCAGGGCGTCGAAGCCGGCGAGGTCGGCGGGCTCGGTGCGGTCGCCGGGCTCGGTGCGGTCGGCGACGGTGGTGGTGGTCACGGGGTTTCTCCTCGGTACGGCGGTGGTGGCGGCCGTCCGGGGCTCGGGGCCCGTCCCGTCGGAGAAACGCAGCAGGGCCGTCCATCCCGGACGGCCCTGGTCAGGCGTGGCTGGTGGCCGTCCTAGGACGGCCACCAGCTGAGACCTGCAAAGCGCTTCATGGGTTCGAGGATAGCGGGTGCCCGTGCGGGCCCGCTCGGCTCCCCGGTGCCGTCAGTCCTCGACGACGAGGGCGGGCGTGTCCTTGCGGAGCGTCTCACCGCGGAAGAACGCGGGCCGGTAGACCCCGTACACGACCATGAGGACCGCGCCGAGCAGCAGGATGCCGACGCCGATGACGAACACCGAGCCGATGCCGAAGACGGCGCCGCTGCCGTACTCCGGGTCCCAGGCGTCGGTGAGGGTCTGCAGGAAGACGCCGCTGAGCAGGACGCCGCCGAGCAACGGGGCGATGCCCTTGACGGCGAGGTCGCGCAGGCTGTCGCGCAGCGAGCGGCGGAAGTACCAGACGCAGGCGAAGGCGGTCAGCGCGTAGTAGAAGCAGATCATCAGGCCGAGCGCCAGGATGGTGTCCTGGACGACGTTCTCGCTGATCACGCTCATGCCGACGTAGAAGGCGGCGGTGGCGATGCCCGCGGCGACGGTGGCGAAGCCGGGGGTGCGGTGGCGCGGGTGGACGGTGCCGAAGCGCGGCGGCACGGCCCGGTAGGCGCTCATCGCGAGCAGGGTGCGGGCGACCGGGATGAAGGTGGTCTGCAGGCTGGCGGCGGCGCTGGCGACGACGGCCACGAAGAGCAGGATGCTCCACGGGGAGCCGAGCACGGGGCGGGCCAGGGCGGCGAAGACGTTGTCGGCGGTGTCGGGGTTGCCGAGGCCGGTGCCGGCGGTGCCGACGCCGGCGAACATCTGGGCGGCGATCGCGACCAGCAGGTAGGAGCCGACCAGGGTGACCATCGAGATCATCGCGGCGCGGCCCGGGGTCTTGGCGCTGCCGCTGGTCTCCTCGTTCATGGTGAGGCAGGTGTCCCAGCCCCAGTACATGAAGATCGACAGGGACAGGCCGGCGGTGAACGCGCTGAACGAGCTCACTTCGAGCGGGTTGAGCCAGGAGGCGGAGAAGCCGATCGAGTCGGGCAGGTCGCCGGCGGCGGCCTTGGCGATGGCGATGCCGGAGAACAGCAGCAGGACGGCGAGCTGGAGGCCGACCAGGCTGTACTGGAACCACTTGGTGGCCGTCATGCCGCGGTAGCTCATCGCGGTGGCGGCGGCGATCAGCACGACGACGGTGGCCAGGTGAACGGCCTTGTTGTCGTTGAGGTCGCCGATGGCGCTGCTGCCGGTCATCTCGCCGAGCATCAGGTACAGGAAGTCGGTGGCCACCCCGGCGAGGTTGGACAGCACGATGATCGTGGCGACCGTCAGGCCCCAGCCGGCCATCCAGCCGACGCGGGGGCCGAAGGCCTTGACCGTCCAGGTGAAGGACGTGCCGCAGTCCGGGAAGTCCTTGTTGAGCTCCTTGTACGCGAACGCGACGAGCAGCATCGGCAGGAAGCCGGCCAGGAAGACCGCGGGCATCTGGACGCCGACGGCGGTGACGGTCGGACCCAGCGTCGCGGTCAGGCAGTAGACCGGGGCGACCGTGGAGACGCCCAGGACCACGCTGCTCAGCAGGCCGACGGAGTTGCCCCGTAGACCCTTGTCCCCCGCTGCCCCCGTCGCCCCCGCCGCCTCCGGCGCAGCGCCGGGGACTCCACCACTGGCGCCACTGACCGGGGCACCCTGCGGAGCGGCGGGCGCCGTTGCCCGGCCGCTGCTTCCGTGCTCTGAGAGCTGCTGATCAAACACCAGCGCACCCTAGGTGCGGGCGGCGAAGGTTGAGTAGTCCAACCGTGGGTGATCTGAGCCACTCCCTTCGATTTGCCTGAGTGTGATCAGTAGTTGCCCGACGATGCATGGGTTGTTAAGGCGTGTACCTTTATTTCTAAGGGTCGTTACCGAATTGATTTGCTGTGGTATGTCACAGTTTGGGATATTTCGGAGCTCGGCCGGACCCCTTCGGGCGATGCGGCGGGAAGCCCGGCGGGGCCGTCGGATAGGTTTGCCTCACCTAACCCCGACGCACCGCCCGTGAAGGAGTGCCGCGTGTCCCCCACCCCCGGCCGTCCGACCGCCCGCCCCACCCGCCGCACGCTGCTCACCACGGCCCTCACCGGCGGAGCCGTGCTCGGCCTCGGCGGGCTGCTCACCGCCTGCGGCAGCTCGGGCGACTCCGGCAGCGGCGGTTCCGGCGGCGCGACCGCCAAGCCCTCCGGCGGTTCCACCCCGGACCAGAAGTCGGTCAAGCAGGGCGGCGACGACTACGCCGCCGTGATCGAGAAGATGAAGGCCTTCGGCACCGACGCCGCGCCCGGCGTCTACCCCCGGACGATCAAGCACGCGATGGGCGAGACCGTCATCCCCGCCAAGCCGGTCCGGGTCGTGGTCCTCGACACCGGCGAGCTCGACAACGTCGTCTCGCTCGGTATCCAGCCGGTCGGCGTCGTCCACACCGACGGCTCCAAGACCATGCCGTCCTACCTCAAGGACAAGGCCGGCGACCCCGCCAACGTCGGCACCATCAACAGCCTCAACCTGGAGGCCATCGCCGCGCTCAAGCCCGACCTGATCCTCGGCAGCCAGCTGCGCGCCCAGGACCAGTACGCGCAGCTCTCCAAGATCGCGCCGACCGTGTTCTCGCTGCGCCCCGGTTACCCGTGGAAGCAGAACTTCGTGCTCAACGCGAGCCCGTTCGGCCTGGAGGCGGAGGCCAAGGCCCAGCTCGACGCCTACCAGGCGGCGGCCGCGGCGATCGGCGCCAAGCTCGGCGACAAGCGGCCGACCATCACGCCGCTGCGCTTCATGCCCGGCAAGACCCGGCTCTACGCGGAGCTGTCCTTCATCGGCACCATCCTCACCGACACCCAGCTGCCGCAGCCCAAGATCATGCAGGTCAAGGAGCTCGCGGTGGAGATCAGCCCCGAGCAGATCGACAAGGCGGACGCCGACTGGGTGTTCTACGGCGTCTACGGCACCCCCAGCTCCACCAACCAGGACGCCGTGCTCGGCGGGGCGCTGTGGAAGACGCTCGGCGCGGTCAAGTCCGGGCAGGCCCGGCCGGTCCCGGACGAGACCTGGTTCCTCGGCCTCGGCGTGGCCGCGGCCAACGTCGTCCTGTCCGACCTGAAGGGCTTCGTGGCGCCCGGCGCCTGACCGGCGCTCCGGGGGGGGACGGCCGGGCCGGACCGATGGGGCGTCAGGACGTGGGGCGGGCCGGACGGATGGGACGAACGGGGCGGAAGGGTGGCATGCGGCACACGGGGCGGAAAGGCGCTTGGAGCAGATCGCCCGGTACGGGAGGATCGACGGCACCGAACCCCGAAGGGCCCGTGCCAATGACCACGCTCGACCAGACCGCCGCCGACCGGCCCGCGTCGGCCGCACCGTCCGCGCCGCCGGCGCCCCCGGTGTTCCCCGCGCCCCCGCGCCCGGACGGGTCCGCGGGGGACGCGGAGAGCAGGAGGGACGCGGGGGACGCGGGAGCCGCCGGCGGTGCCGCACCCGCCGGACCGGCGGGCGGCGCCTCCCTCTGCTCCATCGCGGCGGCGGGGGCCGACGGCCGGACGGCCGGCACCACCGGCGTCCTGACCGGCGGGTCCGTGCCACGGCCGCGCGGCAGTGCCGCCCGGCGGTCCGGCGGGGCGGAGACGTCGGGGGACGGCGGTTCGGGCGGCGGGCCGGACGGCGGGGCGGACGGCGGGGCCGGGCCCGGTACCGGCCTCGGGGCCGGGCCGGAGCGTGCGGGGGGCCGGGACGGCGGGGGCGAGGGCTTCGTGCGGCTCCAACAGCCGCCGCCCGCCCGGGACCAGAGCGTCCCCGTGCTGCGGGCGGCCCAGGAGGAACTGCGCACCGTCGTCACCCGGCGCCCGGCGCCGTCGCGCCGGCTGCGCCGGATGCACCCGCAGGCGGCCGGAGACCCCCGGCCGTCCGCCGTGGACGCCGGCCCGGTGCCCCCGGCGGACGTGCCGTCCGTCCCGGGGCCGCGCACCCGCGGCGGCGACCGGAGCGCACCGGACGCGCGGGCGACGGGTGCCGAGGCACCGCTGGGCGTCCTGATCGGCGGTACCCCGCAGCTGCCGGAGGCCGCGGGAGGCCCCGGGCCGGCCGGACCGAACGGGCGTTGCGCGGAGCGGCCCGCCGTCCGGGCCACCGCCGAACTCGTCCGGCTCGGCCGGGGGACCTGTCTGGTGGTCCTGCCCGCCTGGCGGCCCGCGATCGCCGTGTCGGTGCCGACCGAGCACCTGCTGAACGCCACCGGTCTCGCCTACGAGCGGCTGGCCGGAGCGCGGCTCTCCGTCGTGATCAACCCCGACGCGCTGCACGACCGGGAACTGGAGCCGCGGGACTGGCGGGCCGGTGCGCCCGGGCGGCGCGGCGGGCGGCGGGCGGTCCAGGAACCGGCCGGGGCCGGGCGGTCGGGGACGGGCGGTCAGGAGCGGGCGGGCCGGACGTTCGGGATGTAGCCGAGGTCGACGGGCTCGGGTGCGCGGCCGCCGCCGAGCCAGCCCGGTCGGACGGCGGCCAGCAGTTCGGGCAGCCGGGGCGGCCAGAGGGCGTCCGCGTTCGTGTCGGCGAGGTCCTCCGGGGTCCACCAGCGCCAGTCGAGGATCTTGTCGGCGGCGTGCATCGCGCTGACGTCGCCGACCGGGCCCCGGTGCGGGCCGCTGGTGAGGTAGATGTGCTCATGCTGGCGGACGGGGGTGCCGTGCCAGGTGAAGTCGTGCTCCCAGGTGCAGAGCAGCGGACCGGGTTCGAGGTCGGACCAGCCGGTCTCCTCCCAGAGCTCGCGACGCGCCCCCGTCCACGGCGTCTCGCCGGGTTCGATGCCGCCGCCCGGCATGGTCCAGTGCACGCCGACCTCGCTGTTGTCCGAGCGCAGGAGGAAGACGGAGCCCGACTCGTCCAGGACGACCGTGCGGGCCGCCTGCCGCGGGGTCCTTCGCGCGTTGCGCCACAGGTTTCGCATCGGGTCACTCTCGCAGCGGGCGGCTCCGGCCGTCGAGCGGATTCCGGCGGGCGGATTCGGCGGGCTGATTCGGCGGGTGGCATTCCGGTGGGCGGATTCCGCAGGCGGCCGGGTGGATTCCGCGGGCGGACCGGGCGCGGTCGGCGGGCCCGGTGGAACCGGCTGTCCGACGGATTGCCGGACCGACGCGTCCGAGCGGGTCGAGGCCTGTGACGTCGGGGTTTTGACGGCCCGCCGGTCCGCCGGTGGCCTTACCCTGACGCCCATGCCCGCTCCCGCCTTCCTCCTCCCCTCCCACCCGCTGGACCCGCGCCGGGTCGACCCGCAGTTCGCCTGGGAGGCCAGGCTGCTGCGCGACCTGGGCGGCGAGCACCACCTGGTCGACCACGACGCGCTGCTCGCCGGGGACGCCCACCCGGCCGTCCGCGGCGTGCCGGCGGGGCGCGGGCCGTTCTGGTACCGGGGGTGGATGCTCCCCTCCCACCGCTACGCGGAGTTCGCCGCCGCCCTGGCGGAGCGCGGCGGGCACCTGCTGACCAGCCCGCCCGGGTACGCCTCGGCGCACGAACTGCCGGGCTGGTACGAGGTGTTCGAGGGGGCCACGCCGCAGAGCGTCTGGCTGCCGGCGGCGGGGACCGAGCCCTTCGGGGCGGCCCGGCTGGCTCCGGCCGTGGCCCGGCTCGGCGGGCGGGGGCCGGCGATCGTCAAGGACTACGTGAAGTCCCGCAAGCACGAGTGGGACGAGGCCTGCTTCATCCCCGAGCTGGCGGATCTGCCCGCCGTCGAACGGGTGGTCGCGCGGTTCGTGGAACTGCAGGCCGAACACCTGGCGGGAGGTGTGGTGCTGCGGCGGTTCGAGGAGTTCACCCGGGTGGGGTGGGACACCCGCACCGCCCCGCCCGGCGACGGCTCCGACGATGCCCCCGGCGGGGGTCCCGACACGGACCGGGCCGCCGGCCGGGGCGCGGCCCGGCACGCGGCCGACGGGCGGCGGCGGGCGGTGGAGGCCCGGGTGTGGTGGCTGGACGGCGAGCCGGTGCTGGTCGGGCCGCACCCGGACCTGCCCGGCTGCCCCGCCGCGCCCGACCTGTCCGTGGTCCGGCCGCTGGTGCGCGCGCTGGGCTGCCGGTTCGTCACCACCGACCTCGCCGAGCGGGCCGACGGCTCGGGCTGGCGGGTGGTCGAGGTCGGGGACGGGCAGGTGAGCGAGCTGCCCCGGGGAATCGATCCCTCGGGGCTGCTGATCGCCCTGCTCGCGGCGTGATGCGGGGCGGTGTGGTGCGGGGCGGCGTGATGCGGAGGGCCGCGGACCGGACGGCGCGACCGGGGCGGCGGGACCGCTTCGGGTTCCCGCCGCCGTTCGGTGCGGTTATCCGACGGTCACGTCCGCGGCCGGGGCGGGCGCGGCCTCGCTCCCGCCGTGGCCCTCCGCCACGAACGCCTGCCAGAGCCGGGTGTAGACCCCGCCCCGGGCGAGCAGTTCGGTGTGCGTGCCGTCCTCGACCACCCGGCCGTGGTCCAGCACCACGACCCGGTCGGCGCGCTCGGCGGTGGTCAGCCGGTGGGCGATGACCAGCGTGGTGCGCCCGCCGCTCAGCCGGTCCGCGGCGTGGTTGACCGCCGCCTCGGTGGCCAGGTCGAGGGCCGCGGTGGCCTCGTCCAGCAGCAGGACGTCCGGATCGACCAGCTCCGCCCGGGCCAGCGCGATCAGCTGGCGCTGGCCCGCCGACAGGTTCCGTCCCCGGCCCGTGACCTCGTGGTCGTAGCCGCCGGACAGCCGGACGATCATGTCGTGTGCGCCGACCGCCCGGGCCGCCGCCTCCACCTCGGCCGCCGAGGCACCGGGCCTGCCGTAGGCGATCGCCTCGCGGACCGTTCCGGCGAACAGGTAGGCCTCCTGCGGCACCACGCCGAGCCGGTGACGGTACTGCGCGAGGTCGTAGCGGGTCAGGTCCACGCCGTCGACCCGCACGGTGCCTGCCGTCGCGTCGTAGAACCGGGCGACCAGCTTGACCAGGGTCGACTTCCCGGCACCCGTCTCGCCGACCAACGCCACCGTCTGCCCTGCGGGGATCCGCAGGCTGATGTCGGTGAGGACGTCCGGGGCGCCGTCCGCGCCGCCGTTGTAGGCGAAGCCGACCCGGTCGAACTCGATCTCGCCGCGCAGTCCGGCCGGGACGGGCACCGGGTCGGCGGCCTGCGCGGTGCTGGTCGGGGTGCGCAGCAGCTCGCGGATCCGGCCCAGGCCCACGGCCGCCTGCTGGTAGCCGTCGAACACCTGGGAGAGCTGGTTGACCGGTGCGAAGAACAGGTCGATGTAGAGCAGGTAGGCCACCAGCGCGCCGACGGTGAGCGTCCCGGCGTCCACCCGCGACGCGCCGACGATCAGCACCAGGGCGGCGGCCACGCTGGAGAGGAACTGCACGAACGGGAAGTACAACGAGATGTAGAGCTGCGCCCGGACGCGGGCGTCCCGGTAGGCGATGCCGCGGGCGACGAAGCGGTCCGTGTTGGTGTCCAGCCGGCGGAACGCCTGGACGATCCGCATGCCGGCCACGTTCTCCTGGAGGTCGGCGTTGACCGTGCTGATGAGGTCCCGGGAGATCTCGTACTGGGTCTTGGACTTCCGGCGGAACACCAGGGTCGCCACCACCAGCAGCGGCAGCACCGCGAAGACCGCGAGGGCGAGTCCGGCGTCGATGACCAGCAGGGCCGCCAGGATGCCGAGGAAGGTCAGCAGGCTGACCACGGCCGTGACCACGCCGGTCTGGAGGAACGAGGTGAGCGAGTCCAGGTCGGTGGTCATCCGGGTCATGATCCGGCCGGACAGCTCGCGCTCGTAGTAGTCGAGGCCGAGCCGGTTGAGGTGGGCGAAGATCTTGAGCCGGAGCGTGTAGAGCACCCGTTCGCCGGTGCGGCCGCTGACCCGGTTCTCGGCGCTCTGCACCAGCCAGTCCAGCAGGACGACCGCCAGGGCGGCGAGCGAGGCGACGGTGACGCCGGTCATGACGCCCTTGCTGACGCCGTCGTCGATGCCGTGCCGGATCAGGATCGGCAGGACCAGGGCGGCGCCCGCGTCCAGGGCGACCAGCAGCAGGGCGAGGGCGAGCGGTGCGCGGAAGGGGCGCAGCAGGCGGCGGAGGCTGAAGTCGGGGTCGCCGCGCTCGGCGTCGGCGCGGGGGACCGCCGGGGTGTCGGTGGCCGGCGGGAGGGCGGCGACCTGGGTGAGCAGGCCGGGGGCGGCGGTGCGGGCCGCCTTGGCCAGGGCCGGGGTGGGCATCGCGGGGGGTGCGGGCGGCGCGGGGGTGGCGGCGGGGTCGGGGGCCGTCTCCGGCGTGGTCGCCGTGGTGGTCGTCGTCGGGGTCGCCGGGCTCGCCGGGTGCTTCGGGTCCGCGAGGTCGGCCGGGTGGGCCGGGTCGGCGGGCTTCTGCGCGGCGGGGGTGCGGCCGGCCTCGGGGTCGGTGATCAGGGCCCGGTACTGGGGACATCGGGCCTCCAGTTCCTCGTGCGTGCCGAGGTCCAGCAGCCGGCCGCGGTCGAGGACGGCGATCCGGTCGGCCAGCTGGAGGGTGGAGCGGCGGTGGGCGATCAGCAGCGTGGTGCGGCCGGCCATGACCGAGCGCAGCGCGTCGTGGATCTCCGCCTCGATCTGCGGGTCGACCGCGGAGGTGGCGTCGTCGAGGAGCAGGACGCGGGGGTCGGTGAGGATCGCCCGGGCCAGGGCGATGCGCTGGCGCTGGCCGCCGGAGAGGGTGAGGCCCTGCTCGCCGACCTTGGTCTCGTAGCCGTCGGGCAGCGCCCGGACGAACTCGTCGGCCTGGGCGGCGCGGGCGGCGGCGACGACCTGCTCGTCGGTGGCGTCCGGGCGCCCGTAGGCGATGTTGGTGCGGACCGTCTCGGAGAAGAGGAAGCTCTCCTCGGGCACGATGCCGACGGCGGCCCGGACCGAGTCGAGGGTCAGGTCGCGCAGGTCGTGGCCGTAGAGGCGGACGGCGCCGGAGGCCGGGTCGTAGAACCGGGGCACCAGCTGCGCGACGGTGGACTTCCCCGAGCCGGACGCGCCGACCAGGGCCAGGGTCTCACCGGGGGCGAGGCGGAGGCTGAGGCCGTGCAGGACGGGCGCCGGGTGCTCGGGGTCATAGCGGAAGCCGACCTGGTCGAACTCCAGCGCCACCTCGGTGGTGAGCGGGCCGGCCACGCGCGGGCCCGGCGCCGGCGCGGCCGCGGACGGGGTTCCGGCGGCGTCGGCCTCGCGGGCGGCGTGGGGGGTCCCCTCCCCGGCGCGGTCGGGGGCGGACGGGAGGGCGAGGTCGAGGGTGACGGCGTCCGGGCGCTCCCGGACCAGCGGGCGTTCGTCGATCAGCTGGAGCACGCGCTCGACCCCGGCCCGGGCCTGCTGGCCGACCGTGATGACCATGGTCAGCATCCGGACCGGGCCGGTCATCTGCGCCATGTAGGTGGAGAAGGCGACGAAGGTGCCGAGCGAGACCCGGCCGTCGACCGCGAGCCAGCCGCCGAAGGCCAGCACCGCCACCTGGGCGAGTGCGGGGATCGCCTGCATGGCGGGGTTGTAGCGGCTGTTGAGCCGGATCGAGCGGAGCCGGGCCGCGTAGAGGTGGCCCGAGGCCGCCTCCAGCTTGTCGAGCTCCTGGGCCTCCTGGCCGAAGCCCTTGACCACCCGCACGCCGCCGATCGCCTCGTCGACCACGCCCGCGACGGCCGCGGCCTCCTGCTGGGCGGCCCAGGTGGCGGGGAAGAGCCGCTTGCGGCTGAGCGAGGAGACCCACCACAGTGCCGGGGCCATGACCAGGGCGACCAGGGTGAGCGGCGGCGAGAGCCAGATCATCACGCCGAGCGACATGGCGAACATGATCAGGTAGCCGGTCATCATGGGCAGCATCGAGAGCAGCCCGTTGACCAGCTGGAGGTCGGAGGTCGCGCGGCCGACGACCTGGCCGGTGTCCAGGCGGTCCTGGCGGTGGCCGTCGAGCCTGCCGAGCGAACGGAAGAGGTCGGCGCGCAGGTCGTGCTGGACGTCGACGGCGAGCCGGCCGCCGTAGTAGCGGCGGACCTGGGTGCAGCCGAAGACGACGGCGGCCGCGAGCAGCAGGACCACGGCCCACGGCGCGAGCGGGCGGGAGTGCGCGGTGATGACGTCGTCGATGATCACCTTGGTGACCAGGGGCACCAGGGCGGTGACGGCCATGCCGAGGAGCGAGGCGCCGAAGGCCAGCAGCACGCTGCGCCGGGAGCGCCAGCAGTAGCCGAGCAGCCGCCGGAGCCAGCCCCGGCCGTCGCCGGCGTCGTCCTCGCCGCCGGTGGCGGGTCCGGTTCCGGAGCCGGGGCCGGTGGTGGTTCCGGTGCCGTCGCCGGCGGTGGTCGTGGGGTCCGGGGCCGCGTCCGGTCGGACGTGCCCGTCCCCGGGGCCGCCCGGGGTGTCGGCTCGGGTGCCGGCTCGGGTGCCGCTCGGCGAAAGCTCCACCGTAGATCCGTGAGTCTCAGGCATATTTAGGGATGCTAACCATTCCGTCGGGTGGCCGCCATGGAGTTTCAGGCCAGGGCGAGCCGGAGATCCCGGCCCGACGGAGGGGGCAACAGCCCGCAACCTGCGGTGATTCCCGGCGGACCGGACCGGCGCGCCCGCTACCAGGGTCGCCGACCGGCCCGGGGCGGGCCACCGCCCACCGGCGCAGGGCGCCGACCGCCCTTGGTCCTAGGCCGCCGGCCCGAGCGCACGGGGCCGGGCGGGGTGGGCGGGGCGGACCGGCCGGGGCACCGGCGCACACCGGCGGGCGGGCCGTCCCCCGGACGGCGCAACGCGGCCCGACGGGATCCGCACTCAGGCGCGGGCGGCCCCGGCGGCGGCCCGCTCGGCGTCGGCGGCCGTGGCGTCGGCGGCCGCCGAGAAGGCCCCGTGCGCGAGGTTGTGCAGCAGCGCGGCCATCGCGTCACGCGCGAGCCCGGCCCGTTCGTCGCCCTGGGCGGGGCTCGGCCCGTGGCTGTGCGGGGTGGAGTTGATCAGCCCGAAGACGGCGTGCACGGCCGCCCGGGCGACCGGCTCGGCGGACGCGGCCGCAAGCGGCGGATAGGCCTGGCGGACCACGTCGACCCAGAGCTCGACGTAGGCGCGCTGGAGGCGGCGGACCGTCCGGCGGTCCTCCTCGCGGAGGTTGAGCAGTTCCCGGTCGTGCAGGGTGATCAGGTCGCGGTCGTCCAGCGCGAAGTCGACGTGGCGGCCGATCAGCGCGTCCAGCGCGGCGGCCGGCCCCTCGTTGCCGCCCGCCCGGCGGCGGCCCTCCTCCAGCAGCCGCTCGCTGATGCCGATCAGGAGGTCGGCGAGCATGGCGTCCTTGCCGGCGAAGTGCCGGTAGAGCCCCGGGCCGCTGATCCCGACGGCCTTGCCGATCTCGTCCACGCCGACGCCCAGGAAGCCCCGGGCCGCGAACAACCGGGCGGCCTCCTTGCGGATCTGGTCGCGGCGCGGGAGCCCGGAGGCGGGTGGGACGTTCGGCATGCGGCCCATCGTAGACAGTGGGGTTATCGGTCGTTAACCTGGGCGACGGAAGTTAACGTTCATTAACGTGTGGGGGTCGCGGGCTCACCAGCCCCGCCGGCCCACCTGCCGCCGAGGGCAAGGGAGCTCTTGGGATGGTCATCTCCACCGCCGGCGCACCCACCGGCATCAATGGCAGCGCGGCGGCCGGCACCCCGGGCGCCGCCGCCCCGGCGCCCCGGCTCGGCACGGCCGTCGACCCCGGTTCCGAGGCGTACCGGACGAACACCGCCGCACACCGGGCGCTGGTCGCGGAACTGCGCGAGAAGCTCGGCACGGCCGCGCTCGGCGGCGGCGCCAGGGCCCGCGCCCGCCACACCGCGCGCGGCAAGCTGCTCCCCCGTGACCGGGTGGACACCCTGCTCGACCCCGCCTCCCCCTTCCTCGAACTGGCCCCGCTGGCGGCCGACGGGATGTACGACGGCGCCGCCCCGGCGGCCGGGGTGATCGCCGGCATCGGGCGGGTCGCCGGGCGCGAGGTGGTCGTGGTCGCCAACGACGCCACCGTCAAGGGCGGCACCTACTACCCGATGACGGTCAAGAAGCACCTGCGCGCCCAGGAGGTCGCGCTGGAGAACCGGCTCCCCTGCGTCTACCTGGTCGACTCCGGCGGCGCCTTCCTCCCGATGCAGGACGAGGTCTTCCCGGACCGCGACCACTTCGGCCGGATCTTCTACAACCAGGCCCGCCTCTCAGCGGCGGGCATCCCGCAGATCGCCGCCGTGCTCGGCTCCTGCACGGCCGGCGGCGCCTACGTCCCGGCGATGAGCGACCAGGCCGTCATCGTCCGCAACCAGGGCACCATCTTCCTCGGCGGTCCGCCGCTGGTGAAGGCGGCGACCGGCGAGGTGGTGACGGCCGAGGAGCTCGGCGGCGGCGACCTGCACGCGCGGACCTCCGGCGTCACGGACCACCTGGCCGAGGACGACACCCACGCCCTGTCCATCGTCCGCACCATCGTCTCCGGGCTGGGCCCGCGCGCGGCCCGCCCGTGGCCGCTCACCGCGGCCGAGCAGCCCGCCGTCGACCCGGCCGGCCTGTACGGGGCCGTCCCGGTCGACCCGCGCACGCCCTACGACGTGCGCGAGGTGATCGCCCGGCTGGTCGACGGCAGCCGGTTCGCCGAGTTCAAGGCCGAGTACGGCGCGACCCTGGTGACCGGCTTCGCCCGGATCCAGGGCCACCCGGTCGGCATCGTCGCCAACAACGGCGTGCTGTTCGCCGAGTCCGCCCTCAAGGGCGCCCACTTCATCGAGCTGTGCGACCAGCGGGGCATCCCCCTCCTCTTCCTGCAGAACATCACCGGGTTCATGGTGGGCCGGCAGTACGAGGCGGGCGGCATCGCCAAGCACGGCGCCAAGATGGTCAACGCCGTCGCCTGCACCCGGGTCCCGAAGCTGACGGTGGTGATCGGCGGCTCGTACGGAGCCGGCAACTACTCGATGTGCGGCCGGGCCTACTCACCCCGCTTCCTGTGGATGTGGCCGAACGCCAAGATCTCCGTGATGGGCGGCGAGCAGGCCGCGTCGGTACTGGCGACCGTCCGCCGCGACCAGCTGGAGGCGCACGGCGAGCAGTGGCCCACCGAGGCGGAGGAGGAGTTCAAGCGCCCCGTGCGCGAGCAGTACGAGCGCCAGGGCAACGCGTACTACGCCACCGCCCGGCTCTGGGACGACGGTGTGATCGACCCGATGGACACCCGGACCGTGCTCGGCCTGGCGCTCACCGCCTGCGCCAACGCCCCGCTCCCGGCGCCCGCCCCGTTCGGCGTCTTCCGGATGTAGCGCTCCCTCCTGCGGGCGGCGGTCCACCCGCCCCGCCGCCTCCCCGGTGCCCGGCACGCGCCCGGTACCACCACCTCCTTCGTACGGCTCCCCTCGACCCGGAGGAACGCCTCCCATGTTCGACACAGTTCTGGTCGCCAACCGCGGCGAGATCGCCGTCCGGGTGATCCGCACCCTGCGGCGGCTCGGCGTGCGCTCGGTCGCCGTGTTCAGCGACGCCGACGCCGACGCGCCGCACGTCCGCGAGGCCGACGTCGCGGTCCGGCTCGGCCCGGACGGCCGCAGCGACAGCTCCGCCGCCGAGACCTACCTGCGGACCGACCAGATCCTCGCCGCCGCCCGCCGCACCGGCGCCCAGGCCGTCCACCCCGGCTACGGCTTCCTCGCCGAGAACGCCGTCTTCGCCCGCGCCTGCGCCGACGCCGGCCTCGTCTTCATCGGACCTCCTCCCGCCGCGGTCGAGCTGATGGGTGACAAGATCAACGCCAAGGAGGCCGTGCGGGCCGCCGGCGTACCGGTGGTCCCGGGCAGCCGGGCCACCGCGCCCACCGACGAGGAACTCGTCGCGGCCGCCGAGGAGATCGGCTACCCCGTGCTGCTCAAGCCGTCCGCCGGCGGCGGCGGCAAGGGCATGCGGCTGGTCCGCGACCCGGCCGAACTTCCGGCCGAGATCGCCGCGGCCCGGCGCGTCGCCCGCACCGCCTTCGGGGACGACACCCTGCTGCTGGAGCGCTGGATCGACCGGCCGCGCCACATCGAGGTCCAGGTGCTGGCCGACGCCCACGGCACCACCGTCCACCTCGGCGAGCGCGAGTGCAGTCTGCAGCGCCGCCACCAGAAGCTGATCGAAGAGGCTCCCTCCGTCCTGCTCAATGCCGAGACCCGTGCGGCGATGGGCGCCGCGGCCGTCCGCGCCGCCGAGTCCTGCGGCTACACCGGTGCCGGCACCGTGGAGTTCATCGTCCCCGGCATCGGCCCGGACTCCCCCGCCGCCGGCGAGGGCGTGCGGGACTTCTTCTTCATGGAGATGAACACCCGTCTCCAGGTGGAACACCCCGTCACCGAACTCGCCGTCGCGGTGGCCGACTCCGCATCCGCCGACCGGGCAGCCGACGACCGGAGCCCCGCCGCCGGCCGGCCCCGGCGGCTGGACCTGGTCGAGTGGCAGCTGCGGGTCGCCGCCGGTGAATCCCTCCCCTTCGCCCAGTCCGACATCTCCTTCCAGGGCCACGCCATCGAGGCCCGGATCTGCGCCGAGGACCCGGAACGGGACTTCCTGCCCACCGGCGGACGCATCCTGCTCCTCGACGAACCACGGGGCGAAGGCATCCGGGTGGACTCCGGGGTCGCCCCCGGGACCGTGATCACCAGCTCCTACGACCCCATGCTCGCCAAGGTCATCGCCTACGGACCCGACCGGCCGACCGCGCTGCGGCGCCTGCGCGCCGCGCTGGCCGACACCCGGATCCTCGGCGTCACCACCAACACCGGCTTCCTGCGCCGGCTCCTCGCCCACCCGGACGTCGCCGCCGGCCGGCTCGACACCGGCCTGGTCGAGCAGACGGCCCAGCAGCAGCCCGGGCTGCTCGCCTCGCCGTACTCCCCGGCCGCCGGAACCGCACCGGACGACGTGTCCCCCGACTCCCTGCCGCCGGAGGCGCCGGCACCCGCCCACCTCCTCTACTACGCGGCCGCGCTCGCGCGGCACCTGGACCTCGCCCCGGCCGCCGACGCCGACGGCTGGACCGACCCGTTCTCCCTTCCCTCCGGCTGGCGCCTGGGCGGCGACCCGGCCTGGACCACCCACCGACTCCGCGCCCCCGGCCAGGACCCGGTGGCGGTGAGCGTCCGATCGATCACTGCGGGCAACGTAACGGACGCCACTGACAATCCGTCCGACGGCGCCCTGGAGGTCGAGCTCCGGCTCGACGCCGGACCGGTCCACCGGGCCCGGGCCGGCCGCTCCGGCGACCGCCTCCACCTGACCGTCGACGGCCTGCGGACGAGCTTCGCCCTCGCCGCCGGCGACCCCGCCGCACCCGCCGCCGGCCCGGTGACCTGGCTCGGCATCGACGGCGACGCCTGGCCGGTGCACACCCACGACGCGGTCGGCGAGAGCACGGCCACCGGCGCCGCCCACCACGGCGCGCTGACCGCACCGATGCCGGGCACCGTCACGGTCGTGAAGACCACGGCCGGGGAGCCGGTCCGCAAGGGCCAGCCCCTGCTCGTCCTGGAGGCCATGAAGATGGAACACGTGATCGCCGCCCCGCACGACGGCACGGTGAGCGAGCTGCGGGCCACCGCCGGTGCCACCGTCGCGATGGAGGAGCTGCTGGTCGTGGTGACCCCCGCCGAAGCCCCGGCGGACGCTCCCGCCGAGGCCCCCGCGCAGGTGCGGTCGTGACCGCCCCCGCGCCGGGGGGCGCCGGCCCCGACCGCGAACCGGATGCCCTGGACCTGGGCCTGCCGGACCCGGTCCGCGCCGCCGGGCTGCCCGAGGAGGTGCGGATCCACGAGGTGGGCCCGCGCGACGGCCTGCAGAACGAGGGCGCGCTCGTCCCCGTCGAGGTCAAGGCCGAGTTCGTCGCCCGGCTCGCGGCCGCCGGGCTGCGCACCGTCGAGGCCACCAGCTTCGTTCACCCGAAATGGGTACCCCAGCTGGCCGACGCCGAGGACCTGATGCCCCGGATCGCCGACCTGCCGGACCGTCACCCGGGTCTGCGCCTGCCGGTGCTGGTGCCCAACGAGCGCGGGCTGGACCGGGCGCTGACCCACCACGTCACCGACGTCGCGGTGTTCGCCAGCGCCACCGAGACCTTCGCCCGCCGCAACCTCAACCGCTCGGCGGACGAGGCGATGGCGATGTTCAGCCCCGTGGTGGAGCGGGCCACGGGGGCCGGGGTCCCCGTCCGCGGCTACCTGTCGATGTGCTTCGGCGACCCCTGGGAGGGCCCGGTCCCGGTCGCCCAGGTGGTCCGCCACGGCGTGCGGCTGCTGGAGATGGGCTGCGCCGAGCTGAGCCTCGGCGACACCATCGGCGTGGCCACTCCCGGCCAGGTCACCGCGCTGCTCGACGGCTTCGCCGCCGCGGGGGTGCCGGCCGGCCGGCTCGCCGTGCACTTCCACGACACCTACGGCCAGGCGCTCAGCAACACGCTGGCGGCGCTGCGCTCCGGGGTCACCACCGTCGACGCCTCGGCCGGCGGGCTGGGCGGCTGCCCCTACGCCAAGAGCGCCACCGGCAACCTGGCCACCGAGGACCTGGTGTGGATGCTGCACGGCCTCGGCATCCGGACCGGCGTCGACCTGCGCGCCCTGGTCGCCACCAGCGGCTGGATGGCCGGCCGGCTCGGACGGCCGAGCCCCTCCCGCGCGGTCCAGGCCCTGCTCGGCACGACCCCGGCCGGATCACCGGACTGACCCGTCCCGACCGGCCCCTCATACTCGTCCGCTCATCACACCGCCCGCCCGTCACACCAGCAACGGCGGCGGTCGTCCCGACCACGCCCGCGCCCACCCGGCGGGGCCCCAGGAGGATCACCATGCTCGACCACCGGTTGAACACCGAGCACGAGGAACTGCGGCGCACCGTGGCCGAATTCGCCCAGGACGTGGTGGCGCCGAAGATCGGCGAGTACTACGAGCAGGGCGAGTTCCCCTACGAGATCGTGCGGGAGATGGGGCGGATGGGCCTGTTCGGCCTGCCGTTCCCGGAGGAGTACGGCGGCATGGGCGGCGACTACTTCGCGCTCTGTCTGGCGCTGGAGGAGCTGGCCCGGGTCGACTCCTCGGTCGCGATCACCCTGGAGGCGGCGGTCTCGCTCGGCGCGATGCCCGTCTACCGCTTCGGGACGGAGGAGCAGAAGCGCGAGTGGCTGCCCAGGCTGACCTCGGGCGAACTGCTCGGCGCGTTCGGCCTGACCGAGCCCGAGGGCGGCTCAGACGCCGGGGCGACCCGCACCACCGCGCGGTACGACGAGGCGACCGACGAGTGGGTGATCAACGGCACCAAGTGCTTCATCACCAACTCCGGCACCGACATCACCGGCCTGGTCACCGTCACCGCGCTCACCGAACCGATCGCTCGTTCGAGTGAAGAGGGCGAATTCTCCTCGCCACGGCGGGAAATCTCCTCCATCATCGTGCCCACCGGGACCCCCGGGTTCCAGGTGTCGAAGAAGTACTCGAAGGTCGGGTGGAACGCATCCGACACCCGCGAACTGTCCTTTACCGACTGCCGCGTCCCCGCGGCCAACCTGCTGGGCGAGCGAGGTCGCGGCTACGCCCAGTTCCTGCGGATCCTCGACGAGGGCCGCATCGCGATCGCCGCCCTGGCCACCGGCCTGGCCCAGGGATGCGTCGACCAGTCCGTCTCGTACGCCGGTACGCGCCGCGCCTTCGGCCGGCCGATCGGCGCCAACCAGGCCATCCAGTTCAAGCTCGCCGACATGGAGATGCGCGCCCACACCGCGCGCCTCGCCTGGCGGGACGCCGCGTCCCGGCTGCTGCACTCGGAACCGTTCAAGAAGGAGGCCGCGATCGCCAAGCTGTACTCGTCGGAGGCCGCCGTCGACAACGCCCGCGAGGCGACCCAGATCCACGGCGGGTACGGCTTCATGAACGAATTCCCCGTCGCCCGCTTCTGGCGGGACTGCAAGATCCTCGAAATCGGCGAAGGCACCTCGGAGGTCCAGCGGATGCTCATCGCGCGAGAGCTCGGCGTCTCCTGAGGCGGCCGCACGCCGTCACCGCCCCGTCCGCCGGCCCGCCCGGGCCGGCGGACCCGGGGAGAACCGGACCGCCGGCCCGGGGCCGGAACCAGCAGGAAGGAGTCACCCCGGACCGCCCGAGTCGATCTGGTCGTACCGGGTCAGTGCGAGTTCGAACGCCGTCGGCGTGACCTTGACGGCGCCGTCGAACGGGCCGCTGAGCTGGAACACCAGGCTGACCGCGAAGGCCACCGAGGCCCCCACGAACCCCATCAGCACCAGGTTGCGCCCGGTGGCGGTCAGCCCGACCAGCGGCGGCGTCGCCAGCACGAACACCGATCCCACCACCAGACCCCCCAGCACCAGCGCCGGCACCTGCGCACGGATATCGGCCAGCCGGGCGTTCCGTCGCGCGAAGACGTCCGTCAGACTCCTCAGCACATCGGCTTTGGCGGCGAGTTCGGATGCGTTCTGGCTCCGCACCGCGTCCACCGCGATCCGGATCCGGTCGGCCGCCGCCCAGGCCTCGGCACTGCCGTGCCCATGGCCCATCTGCTCCCACTCGTCCGTGATCACCTGATGGGTGTAGGCGCGCACGCGCTGCTGGACCACCGGACGGTCCGGACCGGGCAGCAGCCGTGCCGACCAGTACACCTCGGTGAGCGCCCGGGACTCCTCGTAGGTGTGCTGGCGGGCAGTGTTGAGCTGCTGCCACGCACCGGCGATGGCGAATCCGGTGAAGAGGGCGAAGAAGCCGAGCACCGCCGCGCCCGCGAAGCCGATCGCGGACGGGTTGGTCGCGCCCTCGCGGGAGCCGCGGGACCGGCCGACCAGTGCACCGATGGCCAGGGCGAGCGCCGCGCCGGCCAGCGCGGCCACGACATTGATCCACATCTACCGACCACTCCCCCGAGGTTCACTCACCGACGCCACCACCTCCACCGCCACCTCCAGGACCATCTCGCCGGCGTTGCCGCACCGACAGGGCGGCGGCCAGCACGACAAGGACGGGGAGCACGATCGCCAGCAGCAGCATCAGAACCTCGTCGGTGCCCCAGTCCTCGTCCCAGTCGAACGGTGTGTCGTCCGGGATCTGAGCAACCGCGGCCTCGTTCCCCTGGGGGCTCGGGCTGCTGGACTGGCCCGGCTGCTCCGGTCCCGTGGTGCCCGGGCCGGAGCCGGAGCCGGAGCCGGCACCCGCGCCTGTGCCAGCGCCTGCGCCTGCGCCAGCGCCAGCGCCGCCCGACGCTCCGCCTGCGGCGGCTCCCGGTCCCGCCGCACCGGCCCCGGCCGCACCCCCGGCTCCGGCAGCTCCGGCCGCCCCGGCGGCTCCGGCAGCTGCGGCCCCGGCGGCACCTCCCGCCGCTGCTGCTGCTGCGGCGGCCGCTGCGGCAGCAGTGGCGGCGGCAGCAGCAGCAGTGGCGGCAGCGGCAGCAGCAGCACCCCCGCCTGCGGCCGTCACCGCCTGGAACGGGCTGGCGGGCAGCCCGAAAATGCTGGTGCCCGGGCGATAGGGCACCGCGGATCCCGCTGCTGCGGCGGCTGCAGCAGCGGCCGTTGCG